>JABHEX010000237.1 GCA_018676385.1 Akkermansiaceae bacterium | reverse complement strand
TCATAAGTGGCGTAAGGGGGGTGGTTTTAATTGATTCAATTTCAAAATGTAATAATTGGTTGTTGGTTTTTCTGTGTTGTTAGTGACTCACCGGATCGATCCACCGAAGATCAACCGGAATAAATCGCGACTTGTCACGCATATTGCCCCCCCCCAGACGACCTTGTCGAATTTTTTCTTTCTCGACACATAGCCCCATTTGGGCCAAGCATTATTTTATGCAACCCTTCACTGCCCTTTCCGCCGCCGAACAAGTTGCCGAGCACCTGCGTGCGGAGCTGTTGCGGGGGAGTTTCAGCGGGACGATGCCCGGGGTCAACCCGCTGGTGGCAGAGCTGGGAGTCAACCACAAGACGGTAAAGGCGGCGTTGCGTATGCTCGAGGACGAGGGACTGCTGGTGAACCAGGGGCGCGGGGTCCAACGCCGCATCGCGTTGCCGGAAGACCATGCCCCACCGGCGCTGCGGGTCGCGGTGCTGGCTTTCGATTTAGTGGCCCGGAGTGAGCGCTTCATGGTTGAACTATGCCACCTGCTTGAGGAGTCGGGACATATCCCTTTTTTTCCTGACAAGACGCTGGAGGACCTCGGTAGGAATGTCAACCGAGTGGCTCGCTACGTAAAAAAAACCGAGGCGGATGCCTGGGTTGTGTGTGCTGGCTCGCGCGAAGTCTTGGAGTGGTTCGTGCGGCAGGAGACGCCGGCTTTCGCTTTGTTCGGGGTTCGTGCGGGATTACCGATCGCCGGCACGGCGCCGGATAAGGTGCAGCCCTTCGCCGAGGTAACCCGCCGTCTGATCAAGCTGGGGCATCGCCGAATCTCATTCTTGAGTCGCAGGGAGATTCGTCTGCCAAAGCCTGCACTTTCGATAAGCGCTTTCCTCGACGAGCTCGAGACCGCCGGGGTTGTCACAGGCGAATTCAACCTGCCCGACTGGGAGGAGAACCCTGAAGGCTTCAAGCGTTGTCTTGATTCATTGTTTGAACACACCCCGCCGACCGCCCTGATACTCGACGAGCCATTTCTGTTTAACGCTGGATTCCACTATCTCGCACAGTGTGGTCTGCGGGTGCCTCAGGATGTTTCGCTGATTTGTACCGACGGTTCACCCGAGTTCTCCTGGTGCCAGCCCTCGGTTGCCCACATCCGTTGGGACTACCGCCCGGTGGTGCGCCGCATCCAGCGCTGGGCTAACAACGTGGCCCGGGGTAAGGACGACCGACGGCAGAGCCTCACCAAGGCGAAGTTTGTCGAAGGCGGCACGATGGGGCCGGTGAGAGGGGATTGATTGGGGATTTTTGAAGTGCCGTTATACGAGTGGGTCAGGCTATGCGAAACAGCATCTCGAGGAAGGAGGAGAGATCATTGAAGGTCATGCGTTGGTATCAGATAGGAATGATCGACGAAGAGGAGTTGGCGCTGATGAGTCATTACAAATGAGGAATAAGTAAGCAGTCTAACATTTTAGTAGGAAGCTGGTTGTCCAAGACATAAAAAACCCGCATGACTCACGTCATACGGGTTCAGATTATATGGGGGGTGTTTGTTTAGAAGTTGCAGCGTGCGCCTAGCTCGTAATGAATTTCGTCATCAAGTGGTGAATCAAGACCTTTGAAGTCGTTCATGATGATAAGTCGTGCGCCACCATAAATTTCGCAAGTTTCACTGACGTTATAATTCAGACCAGCAAAAATGTTACCGTAAAAAACGGTATCATTTTCAGATACTGATGAGTTTCCTACGCTAAGGTCTATGTCGACAATGGCGAGACCAGCACCGACGCCGATGTAGTAATTGATGTTGTTGATTAGGACGTCCTCATACTTATAGTTGAGAGTGATAGGAATGATCTCGATGTCATACGAGTATATATCAAAAAAGCTACCACTCTGAGATTGGGACACTTTATATTCAAGATCGTCATCAGTTAAGCCAATTTCAAGATAAACCGCATGAGAGTGGCTTTCACCCGCACACTTTCTTTCTTTACCAATGTGGAGTGTGTAAATGTCTTCGTCCCAGTCGTCGCCATCGATCTTGCCAACAGATCCACCTGCGAACCATGACCAAAGGCATGATGGTGCTGGTGCGATAACATGCTTGCCGGATGCTTCTTCTCCAGCTTGTGCTGTGATAGCAAGACCAAAACTGAATCCTACTAGTGTAAGTATTTTATTTAATTTCATAGCACTCGAAAACTAGATTGATACGACCGTTCATGACAAGCACAAATTTCACCTTCTGTAAACTGCTCTGGCCTGATGAACGTAGCCATCATCAATAGCGACGCTCGTTCGACTTTACCTGGTTCTTTTGCAACGCAGAATAATGACTAATGCGCCGAGTCCAAAAAGGAAGGTTGATGAAGGCACTAGCATGCTCGTGTCTATTGCTCGTGGTTCAATGACCAGCCACATCTCTCAATTATTCACGCACAGTGCTACTTAACGGTCCAGGTTACGTTCGATCGCAAAACATACACCTTAACGTGCGATCGGAGGTCTCTTGTTAGGCCGGCCTTATAAGAGAATACGATCTGCGCGGGGTTAGACTCCTTGATCAGATATTGAAAGAGATCACCCCCAGAACCTTTCCATGCGAAGACAAGAACAATCTGTTTATCAAAATCCACAGCCTTCGAAATCTTGGTCAGTGCTTCCTTGCCGAAATACTTTATCCCGTCCTCAGAGGACTTCAAAACGATCGGCATTGTTTTGGATGCATCCTTAAATACGGCATTATTAGTGCGTAGAACTTTTAACTCTGCGAGTGGCTCGTAATTTGCAGGAGCTGCGAATAGCCCACCCTCTAATGTTAAAAAGGAAACGATGGCTATAAAATATGTTTTCATGGCATCTATTGGGTGAACTCTATCAATTTGTGACAACTAATTTAGTAATACGTCATTGTTAGTTAATGACGGAGAATGTTCCTCTTGGCTTCAATATAAGCACGAGCGCGGATGCGAAAACCTTTACAGCTCTATCTGAAAGCGTCTTCAATTCAAAAAAGCAGAGAAATCTAAAATGTTTATTTGTGAGTGGCCGAGCTAGAGTTGAGTGCGGTTAGCGCACGGATGCTGATACTTGTTAGGCTTATGATTGGTTTCAATTGCGGTTTTGGTTTAATACCACCACGTGCATAGGTCAGACAACTCTCGCCAAGCTCTGTCTCCTATTTTTGCGGTATATATAGAAATGCCCAATGTCGCGAAAATCGATATAGCAACAGAACTAGTGTTACTGAAATCGAAGAAATGAAACGTGATGTATACATTTATCACGCCAACTACTATGAATGCACATACAAAGCGAATAGCATATTCAGATCGGCTTATCATTTGATTGTCCATAATCGATCCGCATATAGTAGGATCATACGATATGATGTCATTGCAACCTAGTGTAGTTTTTGTATTATCACTTGAAGCATAGATCAACCGCCGCCTGACGGCAACTACGCTTTGACTTTGGGGTAAAGGTTCTAATCACGTTGAAAATTCGACTCGGAGCGGGCCAGGCGGTTGGGTGCTGCGCCTTGTTCTGCCTCTGGGTTCGATCAGTGGTCAATCCCGCTTAGAACCAGATCCCTGAATCGTTTCTGGTGGATCACCAAAATTGAGCCGGGCTCACTGGGATAGGCGTTCAGGTATATGGTTTCCAGATTGGAAACATTTTTCACTTCCTCTCCAGGACGAGGCGCGGGCGACAGGCCGATGCGGCGGTCAAAATAAACATCCCATTCCTTCCCGGCGGCATCCGTTATCCGAACCATGGTCGTGCCCCCATCTGGCCATGCAGGCGATTGGCATTTCCTGCACTGAATGCGAGCTTGCCCTCCTTTAGGGGGGTACAGGGAGCTGACCCACTTGGCCGTAGCCACTGGATCACAAGCGGGCAGTTTTGGTTTCTTGCCATCCTCCGCGTGTGATTGACAAGGCAAGACCAACGCAATGGCAAATATTGTGATAAGAGATCTGCAGACTTGCATAGAGTGGAGGTTATAATTGAGGTTAGTATTTAATACTATGAGTCGTTCGTAAATGGTTTTTATCAGCGAACGTTCAGGGCCTGCCGCAGGCTACCGACAGCGCCTCTCCGAAACATGGTTAAGGGTTGAAGTAATGTGGTTCATACTGACTCAGTATGTGCAGGGGCTTTGTGTCCACCCGCTTGTTAGTCCCAGTCTGTATTGCTTAATGGGATTCCGATGTCTGAAAAAAGTTTTCGGAGCGCCACTAAATTCCAGTTGCCTGCATATCCTTGGGGCTCACCAGAATAGTTGGAGCAAAGAAAGCATATATCAATGTGGCCCACAATTTCCCCCGACTCCCCATAAAATATGAAGGCGTGGTGTGGATAGAAGCAATCTGCAATGGGATGATCGGGATGATCGCCTGTAACTGCAGCTTCTAAAGCTGTGATCTGCTCGTTGGTAAGCACAAACCCATCCTGCGGGATTCGTGTGGGGTTCAAGTTGCCATCTCCATCAAGAATTCGAGCAAACGACTGCTCGTTCTCCCAATTCAGCCTGAAAGCCCTCACTTCGTTAAATGTAAAATGCCACTTTCCGGATTTCGACCCTGAGTCTGTTGAGCATGAGCTAGTCATCAGTACAATGACTCCCAATGTGGCTCTTAGAAAGGTGTTCATTTTTTGGACTAACGTCCTAGCATAGCCAACCCCTACGGGAGAGAGATGGTGAACGAAGGGGTTGAGGTTGTAGTTATCATAAAACTCCGCAGAAACGTCACCGTAGGGGGTTGGCTACTGCGACTTGTTCGTTTTCTTGGATCCCTTCATCGTATCTCTCGTCATCGGCAGACGTTACCCTCCTTTGTGTTGCCGTTGCCGCCCCGGAGATCCATGAACGAGCGCCCGAACCGGCGATCCACGATATTCCCCACAACGGTGGTGTTCGAAGAGCTTACGATGAGCCCGACTTGGGACTCGGACTTCGCATCCCTGGTGTCAGTGACAAGGTTGTGGAGAACTCGATTGCCGCTGGCAATGGACGAGGGGTGTTCCCCGTCGTAATGGGCATCGCTAACACGGATCGCAGCCAGCCCGGCGTCGATGATCATGTTGTGTTCGATGCGGTTGTGGGGGCTCTGCACGAGAACTCCTTCATACTTGGTCGACTTGACCGTGTTATGACAGAGGGAGTTGTGAGAGGAATATGTCAGCACGAAAAGCCCTCGCCCGTGATTCTCGATGAAATTGTGCTCGATGAGATTGTTGCTGGCAGTATTGGGTAAGCGAATGCCGGCATAACCTGAGTCGATGAGCTTGTCCGCGGTAATGTGATTGTATGCCACATAGGACTTCTCGTGGCCGCTCAGGTTGATGCTTCCCTTTTCGATGGAAAGGAAGCGGTTGTGCACGAGGCGCATATTCGAACAGTTCGAACTGGCATAGCCTCCCTTTCCCAGGTTCCGGTTAAAAAAACACCCTTCTAAGGTAACGTGCGAAGCTTTCTCGAATCGGACGATTCCCCCTTCGAACTCGACGTTGTGAAATCGCAGATGGTGCACGTTTCCCATGAGGAGGGTTCGCTGCGCGTTGCGAAAACTCAGGTTGGCGACAAGCGCCTGCCTGAAGTCTCCGTGAGCCTCGGGCCTGACGAGATAGCTGTCGGAATCGTCCCGGTAGAAGACCGTTCGGCCCATCCCGTCGCCGATGAGGTTGACCCCAGGCCGCAAGCCAATTGCCTTCGCGATATAGTAGCGCCCTTCCGGGACATACACCGTATCCTGATCGGAGTCGGCCGCTACCGCAGCAATAATGGACGCCAATTTTCCGCTTTGGTCCTCCTCTGAATCGGGCACGAGTCCGGCCTCCCCAGCATTCACCGCCTTACCGAGATCCACCTTGCCCGGCAGCGCGGGCAATCCACGAGGGCTGAGAGGCGGCTCCTTGAGCTGCGATCCAACCTTGCTTTGGGCAGCGAGGGCAAGCGGGAGGAAGGCGATCACAGCGACGACCACCATCCGGCTACACACAAGTGGTTTCAGTTTGATTTGGGGCGCTGTGAGCTGGTGCATTCTTGTGGCGAACGTAAAGAAAAACCGCAGCCTAGGCAACAGTTGAAAATCTAAAATGGTTTTTTTCTCTAAAGCAGTGTGAGGCCGAGTACGGTTAGCTGTCGGATGCTTCGACTTGTTCGGCCACTATTCTTGCTCTGGAGATATGGCTTCGTCATCTCCCGAGAATAGAGACGGCAACTGAGATATACTCAACCCAATGAAGAGCCAAACAAACCCATTAGACCATATCTCGACCAATCCCAAATCCGCGCTCTTATAGTTCCCAACTCTAAAAATCGTTAATAATGCTTGAGAAAAGAAAACACCAGTAAACCACTTCCATGCTAGCCTGAGAGATTCGTTAGACTTCAATCGCTCCTTATTGTATGACAAAAAACTAAGGATCAATAAGTGTGTTAAAATTAGCCAAATCATAATAATGGTGGTGGTTGTAGTTATATTTTTTATTGCCTGACGTCATAGCACACCAACCGCCTGACGGCAGCCGCGCGTTGACTCGGGGTTTAGAGTTCTAATCATCTGAAAAATTCGACTCGGCGCGGGTCAGGCGGCTGGGTGCTGCGCCTTGTTAGCCTTCCCGCTTATTCTTCCCAATCTCATCCAGATCAGCACGGAGACGTTGAATCTCGCGTATTAGTGGACGGGCTAAAAACTGTTGGATGATCATGAAGATGTTCCCCACAGCTATCAAGAGAGCGACCAGAATGAGGGTGGAATCCCCCCGTGCCGAGCTGCTGAAGGCGAGCACGAATATTACTGCCGTACACGCCAGAATTATCAGGATGGGAGCTGCCGACAGTTGCTGTCCACAGCTCATCAGCTCCAATCGCTTTAGGTCTTTTTCACGTTCAGTCATGGTCTTTGTTCTCCTTGTGGCTAACGTATAGCTCAACCGCAGCCCAGGCAACAGTTGAAAATTTAAAATGGTTTTGTGCTGAGAACCTTCGCGACTCGGGCGCGGTTAGCTGTCGGATGCAGCGACTTGTTTGATCAATTTTTTCTTGTTTGCGGATTCTTGATACAGCCTGATCAATCCAATAGTTCGTCAAGCTCACCCGTGGCGATCAAACCGCAGATGAAATGGTTAAAGTTTCAATTCATATTAATAGTCAAAAAACCTGACCCAGTAGCTACTAGCCATTGGATGCAACATCTTGTTCGATCACTTTCTTTTGGAGTGCCTAACATAGATCACATTAGGCAAACCCTCCATATCCGAGTCTTGAGTAATCAACTCGGCACCTTGATGCTTAGCGGTGGTGTAAATAATACCATCTGCCAATGGCAATTTATGCCTATGACTAATTTCAGCAGCTAGAATCGAAATCTGGTCGTCAAGCGGAATAACCTTGCCCTGCTTCATGGCTGCCGCAGCGGCAAGAGCTTCGGGTTCTGAGGCTTCCCTCAGCATCCATCGATACACTTCGGTCAGCGTAATGGAGGGGACAATCAAATTGTCGGTGTCCTCAATCGCCGATGCAAAACTATCAGCGTTGGGGCCATCGACGAAATACTCGATCCATCCAGAGGAGTCGACTATTATAGGCATCGGTCTGACTCTCTCTCAAATGTGTTCTTCAAGCCTTTGATAAAACCTTTAAGAGCCTTCGCTGGACGTATGGGAACAAGCTCGATTCTACCATCTAATTCAATCATCTCGACCTTATCGCCTGGAAGAAGGGCATACTTCTCCCTGACGGCCTTTGGGATGACGACCTGATATTTTGGGGATATTGTTACTGCTGGCATATCGATGCGCACACCGTAATACCAAACATCGATCGATACAAGTGAATTTTCTTATTCTTATCGAACGTCAAAAGCCACCCACCCACTACAAAGGGCGAATGTTAACGAAGGGGTTAAAGGTTAAAGTGATCATAAAACTAAACTACTCAGCGGGTAGCGGGTGGGTGTGCGCCGACTTGTTCTGCTGATTTAGTAATGGTATCTAGCCTGTGCAACTTGAATGGTCTCATCATTAACTCTATAGACCAATCGATGTTCATCGGTTATGCGTCTGGACCAAAAGCCTGAAAAGGCATGCTTTAAAGGTTCCGGTTTCCCAATTCCTTCGTATGGGTTGTCTCGACCAATATCCGTCAAAAGAGCATTTATCTTTTTAACTAGTTTGCGATCATACTGCTGCCAATGAGTATAATCTTCCCACGCTCGGTCGGAAAATTGGATATTCATAGTAATTCGTCTAAACTCTTCACTACTCCCTGGCCTTTCTCAAGCTGTGCTATACCCTCTGAGAGTCTGGTCGCGTTCTTGGGAGAGCGTAAAAGATAGGCGGTCTCCTGCAAAGACTCATAGTCCTCTAAAGAAACCATTACTACTGCTTGATCGCGCTTACGTGTAATGATCACGGGATCGTGATCCTCGCAAACCTGACTCATTGTAGAGGCAAGGTTTTCCCGTGCTGCGGTATAAGTTATAGCTGTCATATGGACAGGATACCGTCCATGTGAGATTTGTCCAATATTTTTTGCAGAACGTCGAAGTCCTATCACACCTGCCCGGGGGCGAGGCTTCGACTGCTGGTTGAGGGTTGAATGATCATGACGGTTTGAACTCGCGGCGGGGCAGGTGTTGCGAGCGACGCTTTGTTAGCGATTCTTTTCCGTGTGGTGCTTAATGTGATTCAGAACTCGAAGGTGGATACGGTGTATAATCTCATCGGAAACCAAACCCCAGTAGAACTCAGGTGAAATGCTGTGGGAATACCATGTAGTGCCCTCCAGAAGAACCTGATCACCCTGCTGGGATAGTCTAAACTGCCCCCTGTCCGATACCATGTGGCCGTGCAGATGCGGAGCGTGCAAATCCTTATATAGGGAAAGCTCTTTCATGGCTGGGGGATTCTCTATCACATCGAATGAAAGACGATTAGGAGCATCCCACTCCGTAATCGGCTCCACGAAACTTCCGGTGGAAAATTCGCAATAACGAATCGCTCCTACTCCGTCGCCCTCGATTCGAGCCTTGATGGGATAAGCAATTCCAAGACGAAAAATAACTCCTGGCTTCTCTGTGATCTCGGGGAAAGCAATCACAGTATCCCAAACGTCTTCGATCCGCCCATCAATAAGAACTGAAGTGGTAACCTCGCGAATCACAGGGGCGGGTTTAGTGGCATTCTCGAATCCGACAAGAAATGGGAACGAGAGTGATAGCAACGAAGTGATCGTGGCACCGGTAGTCCCGCCTATTGAAGATCCGACTAGCCGACCCAGAGCGGCTCCAATCAAAGCCAGAACGAGAGCGAGCGGTAGAGCCATAAATAGACAAATCAACCCATCCAGCGCGAAAATCATGATCAGCCCACCGAGTGCCAGAATACTAAGGCAGGATACAGCGTAAGCGCTGCCAAATGACTGTTGCCTCCTATAACACCAGGCGAACGCGGCCAAAAAGCTGACGATGATCGGGAGGCCAAGAAAGAGGCTCCATCCATACTGCTCAAAATACCTAACAGAAAGTGCTGCACCTCCAAGCCCCAAGAGTGCGGGAACAAAGATCGCCGTGGCTTTATTGTTAAGGATGTGTTGCATCAGGTTTTTTCCGCTAACGTAAAGTTCACTCGCAGCGATAAAAGCGTCGATGAACGGTTAATGTTTCAATCTTGTAGAACAGATTTCAAACCTGACTACTTAGCTACTAGCTGTCGAGTGCAACGTCTTGTTCGGCCACTATTTTTTAGGTGGCCATGTTGGAAGCAAACAATCATCGGTGGAATACCCTTTGCTGGTTCAATGGAGCCTAAATCCGAAATCGCGTTATCCTTCCACTCAATTCTCTCTGCCGTGTGATATTGATCTGCGCTGAACATCTTGGCACCGAGCAATGCGATGACCCCAGCCACGACAATAATAACGGTGATATTCAGAGGCGTTTTCATTTTTAGCAGAACGTCGAAGTCCTATCACACCTGCCCGGGGGCGAGGCTTCGACTGCTGGTTGAGGGTTGAATGATCATGACGGTTTGAACTCGCGGCGGGGCAGGTGTTGAGAGCGACGCCTTGTTCTGCATTCTTAGTTTTTACTCGATGCTGGTGATCACACCATCAGGCGTTGCTTTGATAATTCCATCAATGGGCTCGCCGCTTCCGCCGGACATTCCCACGGTGTATTTGAAAGTCTCCATGCCACTGGGGGACACCCCGTAATCCACGATCATCATAAGGTATTTTTCACTCTTGGTTGGGAAATCGGGCCCGTAATCGATCCGAAACCCCAGATCGATCAATTTGGACTTGGCCTCATGAATGTCGTCGCCAAGTTGAATTGTGTCCGTGACGCGCTCCTTCTGCTCCGAGACGATCTCATCTCTCTTGTCGTTGCATCCTGATGCGGCTAGCGCCAGCAAGATGATCACTGGGATGAAATTTTTCATTTCTTTGCAGAACGTATAGCTCAACCGACCCCGGGACAACAGCCGAATCACCAAAAACGATCATTCACTCTATCAGATTGGGCTGTCGTGGACGGTGAGGGGTCGGATGCAGCGACTT
>JABHEX010000236.1 GCA_018676385.1 Akkermansiaceae bacterium | reverse complement strand
CGCCAGCCCGCGGTGCCTGGGTGCTCTGGTCGTGACCGACGACAAAGTCATCTGCATGCCCAAGTACACAGGCTACTTGTTCGCACTCAATAAGTCGACCGGCCGACGCATTTGGCGCACGCCGATCCTCCGTGGCCACCAGGTGCTCGGGGTGTCTGGCGACAAGGTCGTCGTGACCGGAGCCAATACTCTCTATGCAGTCGATCTGGACACTGGCAAGCTGCGCTGGGGTCGGTCGATCATTGATAGCTATGCCGATGGTTTCCAGCTGCCACGCAGCCAGATCATTGGCTCGTCGATTTACTGTGGCACGAAGAACTCACTGTATCGATTCGATGCTAACAGCGGTGCACTGCAGGAATCGCGTGACTGGGCGATGGACGGGCAGGTGCCGATGACTTTCATGATAAGCGGTAGCGACCTCTACGCCGTTAGCGATCTTCCGATGAAAGATGAGGCTTTTGAGAAACGACTCGTCGACTACCACACCGTGATCTACCCGGCCGGCGGATGGAATGAAGCGGCGCGTCCGATCGATCGTAAGGATGGAAGTAAAATTTACTGGCGCGAGAATATGCTGATCTTCATCAAGGACGACAAGATTGTATGGAACCGATTTGTTAGTAATGAGAAGGTTTATCAAAGTCGATTGGCCGACCGGGGAGGCAGTATCACTTTGTCTTGGTCGGCAGGCAGATCAGGGTCATCTGCCACCTTTGACGCAACAACCGGACAACTGCTGAAAATGCATCAGGCCCGTGCACCCAAGGCCATCGAGATCGGTAAGAACTAATCCTCCACGCCAACAAACGATAGAACGACATTTTTGATATGAAATATTCCACGAGATTTAAAATTCTGACACATGCCCTGGTGCTTATATTGTTAGGATGGCAGCCGGTATACGCAGAAGGTCCTTCCGCAACCCTGCAGATGGGGCCAACCGGAATCACGGCTCTGCTCGGCGGCACGCGCGCGTTTAATGTCAAGGCGGTGGATGAGGGTTCGCCCGCTGACGGTAAGATTTGGCCGGGCGACCAAGTCGTCGGCGCGGGCAGATTGCCATTTCTTAAACGCGTTCGATTCGAGTTCGCGGCCGCCATCGCCCAAGCACGCACTGAAAAAAACAAGGGCAAATTGGTTCTCATGGTTCGGCGTAAAAACGGTGACCGAAAGATGCAGCGGGTCACCCTGCAGCTCGACATGGTGGGTCCGGATACCTTTAACAAAACCGCCCCCTATGACTGCCCGAAAACCGACGCGCTTATCACCAAAGCCGCCGACCACCTCGTTTCAAAAAAAGCGTATGGTCGGTTGAACGTCGGCCTGCTCGGTCTGCTGGCGACTGGCGAGGAAAAGTATATCAAGCACGTGCGCGACCACCTGCACGAGGTCGATTGGGCGAGCCCTAAGGGGAAGCTCGGTCGTGGCTACGTCTCCTGGTACTGGGGTTATAAGAACCTGATCCTGACAGAGTATTTTTTGCTAACTGGAGACAAATTCGTTCTGCCTGCGATCCGCAGATACGCTGAGGCGATGGCGAATGGTCAGGATGCTGCCGGACTCTGGGGGCATCAGATGCGCAGCAGCCTGACGGGTCGCGCTCACGGCTACGGGGTGATGAACCAGCCCACGATGCCTGTCTTTATCTCTCTGATTTTGGCTAAAAAATGTGGCGTTGATTCGCCACGCATCTCCGAGGCCATCGAACGCACCACCAACCACTACATCCGCACTTACCTGCACAAGGGCGCGATCGGCTATGGTAACGGCGGACCCAACTCGAAGGGCTACAACAACAACGGCTCCAGCGCCTCGCTGGCAATCGCGCTGGCCGTGGCGGGTCACGTCGAGGGTGCGAAGTTCTTCTCCCGCATGTCGATGGCGGGCTACAACAGCCTCGAGTCCGGCCACGCCACCCACTTCTTCAACCTGATGTGGACCGGCCTGGGCGCAAACATCGCCGGTCCCGAAGCCATGGCCGCCTACTTCAAGAAGACCAGTTGGATCATCCCGCTGAAAAACAACTGGCAGGGCGGCTACGTCTACGAAATGACAAAAGGCGAAAGCCTGGGCAACACCGGCGCCTACCTCCTAAACCTCTGCACCGGCCGGCGCAAGATTCACACTACCGGCAAGGGCGTCGATCCGGCAGTCACGCTGAATGCCAAGGAGATCGATGAGACCCTTGGAGTGCACAAGTATCTCAACGAACTGATCCCGATGGGGATCGAGGAGTTGCTGGCTGTGTCCGAGACCCACTGGTCGCCAAAAGTCCGACGCAGTGCGGTGTGGAAGCTGCTGAAGTTCAAACGCACCGAGATCGAGGCGGTTGTGCGCAAACGTATGGCGAAGCAGAAGAATGCGAATTCACTCATCGGTATTACGCGCCTGTGGGATTCGTCACCTAAGATCTTTGATGAAGTCGCCGCCATCCTGCGCGACAAGGGTGCCGATCTCGACACCCGCGTCGCAGCCGCAGGCGTGCTCGGCGGGGCGGCTTGGTCACGCTACGTTGAACCCGAGGAAAACTTTGGCAAAAAGGATTTCTACGAAGGCGGTGAGCTGCACAAACCCGCACTCAAGTATTGGCCCGACCTCGTGCAAGTCATCGCCGACGATGAGGAAAATGATCCGTTTGGCAAACTCGACCGTGCTGCTGGTGGAGCGTTGGCGACCCTTGGCAACCCATACACGCAGAAACTGATCACCGACAAGCCCTTGTTCTACAAAGCGGTCAACAAGATGCTCGCAGACAAACACTCTGCTGGTAACCGAACCAGCGGTATGGCACTGATCGCCGCCAACATGCCGCTTGAGGACTTTCACTACGTCGCCGACATGGTTGTGCACGCCACCCGCGGAACCGACCCGAGCTACACCATCTACCGTGGCGGCAGCGCAACCACCGAAAACGGGGTCGGGCTGCTCAAACGCCTCAACATCCAGGAGGCGGTCGAGATACTCATCGATTCCTTCCCCACCGCGACGCGTGGCAAGGAGCGGGCCCGGCGCATCGCTCTGCTAGAAAGCTTTGGCGCCAACGCCAAGCCCTACCTGCCCCGGCTCAAAGCCGCGCTTGAAAAGTACCTCAACCCAGACCCCGAAACAGAAAAGAGTGCGGGCTTCACCAAGGACGTCCCCCTTCACAAGCACATTATCGAGGAACTCATCCAAACGATCGAAAAGGCCAAGGCCCCACCCAAAAAGATGATCAGCCTCGAAGAGGCGGTCGCGGCCGGGAAAAAGGAATAGGAGATGCGGGATGCTTCCGGTTTTTTAACCGCCGATTAACGCAGATTTTCTTGCTTCGTTATTCCTTCCCTATCCCAACGGGATTGTGAAATTGGAGAGGGGGCAGAGAGGGTCCAGTCCGGAATGGCACTAAGTTAAGGAGGATTTTCGTGTAAACGATTCGGATGGCTGAAGGCCATTTTTTCACAAGCCTGGGGTGACGTGACAAAGGAACACAACCCCAGGAAATCATAGAAAGAAATTTTCTGGCTGAAGGCTAGACTCATTCTGATACAACAGTTTTGCATGCATGAGGTTGGCCTTCAGCCAACATACGTTTCCTTACCATTAACCCCGGGATGCAGGCGGTGTCCTTTCCCGGGGCTGGTATCAATTTCTCCGTTGGAGAACGCTGTCAATCGTCTTAACTTAGTGCCATTCGGGTCAGTCCGTGGATTGTGGATCTCAACGAATGCTAGTAAGTTAATTAGGGTCCTCACTCCCTTCACTCTGACGAAGCAAAACCCCCACTCATTTTTTTGGTTCATATCCACAACAATCATTTAGGACTTCGCTCCATGTAAATCCACAATCCACGGACTGCCCCCCTGTTATGACCCCGTGTTTTGCTCAGTTAGGGGGCATTTCGTCATAATCTTACTCTTACTCTTACTCTTAACCGATTAAGATTATGATGATGAGTAAGAGTAAGAACGGCAATGGGCTCGAAGGATTACCTTATCTGAGCACCATTCCGGACCCCATGTTGATGTAAAAAAATACAGGAGGCTGTTTAGAATGCAGGATCGTCTCGGTTTAGGGGGCAGGTAGCAAGAAGGCAGCTGGATCGAACCAACCGATCG
>JABHEX010000235.1 GCA_018676385.1 Akkermansiaceae bacterium | reverse complement strand
TTCATGGGTATGGGTGAGCCTCTCGCAAATGTAAAGAACTTGATCAAAGCCTTAGAAATCATCACAGCCCACTGGGGACTGAATATCGGCGCTCGCAGCGTCACTGTCTCCACCTCTGGTTTAGCTCCCCAGATTCGCACCCTCGCTGAGTTCCCTGTGCCCATTCGACTCGCCATCTCCCTGCACGGGGCCACCGACGACGTACGCAACATAATTATGCCTGTGAATAAGAAATGGCCAATCAAAGATTTATTTGATTCCCTGCATTTCTGGCGTTTACACAAAAAACAGAAGATTTCACTTGAATACATTCTTATACAAGGAGTTAACGACTCTTTAGAGCAAGCTGCCATCCTCGCCAAACGCGCCAAGGGCCTCAACGCGAAAGTTAACTTAATCCCTTACAATACCGTGGAGGGACTCGACTGGGAAAGGCCCACAGAAGACGTTTGCTATGCCTTCCGCGACACGGTGGCCAACCACGGTATCAATACTACTCTGCGCATCGAGAAAGGTCACGATATCAACGCCGCCTGCGGTCAACTACGGTTAAAAAAAGAAACCGCAGAGGGTATCGTTCAAGCACCCGTGAAGATCGGAAGGTGAAATCAGCTATTTCAATTTTAGCTACAACTAAACCATCCCCCAAACTAAGCCTGCGGGTTACTCATTACGTATCAAACACCGGCTATATAATTAATCCTCTTAAAGTTTTGGCTTAGCAAGTAATTGGACAAATCTTGCAAAGACCAAAATACGGATCACTAGCCCTCTAAGTCAAATTTTGCACCGAGGTAAATTCAACAAAAAAAGGGCTACCGAATAAGTCGATAGCCCATGAAATATTATCAAATGCCGCGCAGTGTTGAGCGCGCTGCGGGTTTACTTGGCGTAATCTACAGCATTGCTAGACGGCACATTTGGCACGTTTGGCACAGGGTCAAATTTGGGCAACGATCGCAATGAAGGTGGCCGCGCTTCCCCAGTGGCAGGATAACAGGATGAAATAGCAACACCACCAGCGATGATGACTAATGTCGTAAGTATATTAAGTGTTTTCATATGGATTGTTAAGTTGTTTGGTAGATATTTTTTAGAGATAGCACGCAATAAACACAAGAAAAAAGGTAGGTCGAACTTGTCGACCTACCTTTGTTGATAGAATTTGATCAAGCCTATGGCTTACTTGCCCATTTCAACAGGTGGTGCTGGAGGGACTTCTGAACACTGCTGTAAGCCACAAGAACTGCTGAGTGCGATACCTGCTGCAGCTGCGAGAATGATTGCGATTTTCATAATTTTATTGTTTTTGGTTTTTGTTTAGTTGTTAACTAGGGGGTGACTGAGCAATAAGCGTATTGCTAAGATAGTTAGATATTATTAAATGAATTTTTCTATGCAAGCGATAAATAAAAAAATCATGTCCTAAATTTGAATTTCATCTAGCATTTTTCGATCGCGATCATCGTAATATCATCCATCTGCGGCCGATCACCAGCAAAGTCATTCACAGCCTTCTTAAGTGACTCCACGACTGCTTCCGCACCGAGCGGCGCTGATTTGATAAACACCCTTTCCATTCGCTCGGCACCAAATTCAGATCCACTGTCATTTTCAGCTTCGCATATCCCATCCGTATGCAGCAACAAGCAGTCGCCCGAAACCATCTGTAACTTCAAATCCTTGGTAACCCGCTCAAAAACTTCGCCTTCGTCAATACCAAGAGCAACACCAGGAGGTTTAATTCTATCCACTTTTCCAGTCCCGCTTCTAAACATTAATGGAGCATCATGGCCCGCTCGAGCCATGCGCAAACCGCCATTAGGTCCATCAATCGTAAGATTCACCAAACTCACAAACATATCCTCTCTAACATCAGGGAATAGGTTGCGATTAACTTGAGCCAGCGCCTCGGCAGGTGACGAGGTTGATTGCGCGCTGTGCCTCAATAAACTCCTGCACATCGCCATGAGTAATCCAGCCGGCACTCCTTTACCTGTCACATCTGCAATGACAACACCCCACTTATCATCAGGCATTTTCATGTAGTCAAAATAATCACCACTGATGATTCGGGCAGGCGTATTGCTACCACAAACACGATATCCAAGAATTTCGGGTTCCGATGATGGCAACAAAATGTTCTGTACTTCTCTGGCCGTTCTCAACTCATCATCAAGCTTACGCTTTTCCGTCATTTCCTGATGAATGAGTGCGTTACCCATTGCGAAAGAAGATTGCTCAGAAATCGACTTAAAAACATGGAAGTCATTTTCTGAGAACGCCCCTTCCTCATGACGTTTCGCCACTGCAACTACACCCAAATCTCTATCAGCATAATGAAGTGGTGCAATCAGTGCCGAGAGGTTCTCCTCATAACGCACGAAGGCATCATGAAATGACTCATGATCACGAACTGATGAAACGTGCATGCACTGCCCTATACTGAGGGCAGCACCCAATATACCCTCATTGGCAGCCAATTTACTTAACCGCACGTGTCGCTCCATGGCTCGGCTGTCTTTTTTTGAACGTTTAAAAATCTCCACCGGAACACCCACCAGAGGCGGGCAATCCTTTGTGATGTATTTGGGTATGAGATACGTCCCTTCCTCGTTAAGTATATATAGCGTTCCTCCATTAGCATTAAGCACCTCACTTAGACCTTCCACAATTTCTTTGTAGAGCAGCACGGGACTGATGTCTTTTTCAATAACCGTACCAAGATGATGCAAAAAATCGAACATTCGCATTTCTTCACCCAGGATATGATCCCGCTCGCTTCGTATCTTTATTAGGCGCGATGCATAACGATGTATCACCATTAATAAAATGGCGAGCAGCAGGAAGACCCCTGCAATGACAAAATAAACTAATGTCCACATAATTACAACTTATCTACCCTATCAAAAAAGCCATAAATAACAAGAACATCAATATTGGCTTGATCAGTAAGTTGGTGAATATTGACAGTTTAGCCGTTGCTAGATTCCTTGGCTTTCACCTCAGCTTCTAGAAACTCTAGAACAGATCCAAATTTTTGGGTGTTATTCTCATCTACTTCACACAATTTTTTGTGCGAATCGAGAACGTGACGTGCGGTGCCAATTTTTTCAACCGGCAAAGAACATGGCCGCAACTTACCCTCAATTTCATCAAGCTGTATTTTTCTGTCAGTGCTCTCGGAATCGATTTTCATAAGAACATCAAGCCCAAGATCTTCCAGCGCGCTTCGATTCTTGTTTCCCGGGTTTGCTACCTCTAACTTACCGCTGGGCATCTTCATGAGCTTCATGGCAATACCCGCCATCGTTCCCATAAACGTCGAGTCCATACCGCTGCATTGAGACAAATCGATAACAATAGATTTGATCCCATTACTTAACTCATCTTCCGCACACCGCTTGACATGGTGGCTGTTAAGGAATGACCCCTTGCCATAGCAGCGGATCCAGTAAAAATCGCCATGGCGACAAGCAGAAATTGAGTCGGTGTTACTCACTCTTGATCAGAGGTGGTTAGATTCAGTAAGGTATCCTTATACATAACCTCGAGATGCACCAAGGTCAACCATAAGAAAAGCAATTTAGAGTTGTTTTCAGATATTCATCACCCCGCTGCACCAAGGCACTATAAAGCGATGAAACGGCTCCCATGAGCCTCACCATTAATTATTGCCCGTAAGTTGTCAGATTGATGCCCATTCGCAATCACTGTCTCTACTCCGGCAGCAATTGCCTGCTCGACCGCAGTGAGTTTTGACCTCATGCCTCCAATTGAGAATTTCCCATGATCATCACGAACATGCTTCAGCACCTCAGAGATATCTTCTACTTGATCAAGTATAGTCCCATCTTCACGCATCAGTCCGTTCACCGTGCTGAGAATGACTAGCATACGAGCCTCGAGAATTTGAGCAACTCGGGAAGAAAGCATATCGTTATCTCCGACTCTAAGCTCTTCCACCGCAACACTATCGTTTTCATTAATAATGGGGACTATAGCTCCATTCTGAAGCAATCGTTTCAGGGTGTTGAGCACATTAGTACTGCGAGATGAATTTGCCAAATCATCCGCAGAGAGAAGAATTTGCGCTACGTTAAGTTGAAACTTTTGAAATAAATTTTCATACGCGTGCATGAGTCTAGTCTGCCCAACAGCAGCACATGCTTGGCGAGTTGCTGTATCACTGGGATAACCATCTAAACTCAGAGCTGACACGCCTGCTCCGACCGCTCCACTAGAAACCATGACGCAGGGCACACCCGAAGTAACTAACTCAGACACGGCTGTAACCAGCCTGACCAGTGAAGCCTCATTCAGCGTACCATCCTCTGACCGAGTGAGAACACCTGTGCCTATTTTAATGACTACTATATTTCTAGACATATTGGGATTGTTTTTTGTTAACCTCTTGAAGCAGCAACTCGAATCGCTTGGCATATTGCGGGGAATATCTGTTTCTTGCGACTGACTACGCCAGGCCCCTGAAATACTCCAACATCATCACGTTCAAATGGCAATGCATCAATAATTTCCGATTTACCACTGGTAATCAACACGCTGTAATGAGTGGTGATATCGGTGACTGCGAGCAATGCAAGATCATATCCCTTAACAGCAACGAGTTTGTCTAGCGATTCGGCGAGCGCCTGATGATTTGCTTCAAACAATTCTAGCCCACATTCCTCAACATGAGATATACTTACTTTATTGCCATTTTCCTCAAAAACTTTCCTGTCCGCCATAATGGCTTCATCCATCGTGTTGTGAGCTAACAATGACCCGGAAGCAAAAAAATCGAGAGTGAATTCTTGCGCGTCAACACCAGCTATATCACACAACCATGGTAAAATTTGTCGGTCCAAATCGGATGTCGT
The DNA here is from genome assembly GCA_018676385.1 of Akkermansiaceae bacterium. Classification (GTDB taxonomy): domain Bacteria; phylum Verrucomicrobiota; class Verrucomicrobiia; order Verrucomicrobiales; family Akkermansiaceae; genus Oceaniferula. The sequence goes on along the minus strand of JABHEX010000235.1, from coordinate 2,420 downwards.
AGGCGAGGTAAGATTCAGTGTGTCTGAGACCATGCCTGCGAGAAGGCAGAGCGCAATACCACGTGACATTTCAATACCTGCGTAACGGTATTCCCTAGCGACCAGCGTTGATGATGACCCGACTGGTTCATTGAGGTAGCGAATTGGCTCTCTGGAAACAAGATCACCTGCCAAGCGGTGATGGTCGATAACCTCAATTACCTCGGCGTCTTCAACGCCATTAATTGCTTGAGAATACTCGTTGTGGTCCACCAGCACCAGTTTGATTCGTGGCGGATCAATGAGATCAGATTTAGATATCACACCAATAAGTCGATCATCACCGGGGTCAATCACCGGAAAAAGATCCTGTTTCTGTCGAGTCAGTGTATCTCTAATGGATTTTACTGGGTCGTGTGCCATTAGACGAACAATAGAGTCATCAAGAGCTTGATCCACCATGCGGGAGCACCGAATCAATTTGGCTACTGTGGCAGTGTCTTGCTTACACAGCAAAACAGCAACCCCCATACTCTTCGCCAGCTTGATAAGATCTCCTGAAACTTTTGAACCACCAGTCACCACCAAAATACCAACACCATGATCAATGGCCGCTCGCTGCACGATTGGCCGATCACCACAAATTACTACATAAGCGCTCACTTCGCCTTTTTCAGCCGCATCATCTAATCGACGATTAACCGCTTCAGTACTGGACGCACCAACCAATTGAACAATTTCTTTTTCACCTGCAACAATGTCTGCACCAGTAACTTTTGCATTTAATGTAGCCGCTATTTTTTCAGGACAAGCAAACATTCTCCTCACAGATTCCGGATTTGTATCTATGGGCATCAACAACTGCAGTAAATCTAAATACCTGAGCAGCCCCTTGAGCTTCCCTTCACCAGTAATCACCGGAAGACTGCGAACACCCTTGTTCAACATCACTTGATATGCTGTGAGAAAAGTAGCGTCTTCCTGAACACTCACAACCTCTTTGCGGCAAATCATTTCTGCTGTAACAGACACATCGTTTAGCAGCTGAGGACGGTCAATACCTGCTTGTTTTAATACCCAGTCTGTTCTTGCAGGCACTGCACCACAGCGCGCAGCTCGTGCATTCTCCATACCCTTAGAACGCAACAGCTCTGCATAACCAATGGCGGAGCAAATCGCATCTGTATCGGGATTTTTGTGACCGATAACATAGAGCGGCATTTCAGAGGGTGTAAACATGGATTCTGGTTGATAGTTTTTCTTAATAGATGGAAATTTGCAATGCATTGGTTTGGCATGATCTCAAAAAAGTCAGAACGCATCTAAAACCAAATTCACATCAGGAATATGATCCTCTGCGAGAATTACCTCAACCACGTCAAATCGCCATGGAATATCACGAGATCCCAGAAGCCTCAACCATGAGTTTGCACCACGCTCTATCAATTCTTGCTTGGCGACATCCACTGCATCGAGAGGTCTTCCATAGCCTCTACGGGTGCGAGTTTTTACTTCTACAAATGCTAAGGTCTTACCAGAACGCGCTACAATGTCTACCTCACCACCTTTCGGGCCACGGTAGTTACGATAGAGCACCTTACATCCCCTTGCCTTTAAATAAGCACAGGCAATACACTCACCAAGATCACCAATTTCCATACGAGTAAGCTTCTGACCACCTTTACCAACGAGGGAAGCTGGTGTGGTGAGAAGCCGACTGAAGTGCCGGTAAAAAAATGACACTACAGCACGCATAGATCATTGAATGAGAAGACTACTCGTCCTCGTACTTCTTGTGACCTTCCTTTTTAAGCGCCTTCCATGACTTACTGGCAGCCAGAACTTTTGCAGCATCCTTTTCAAGATATGCCAACTCAAGCTCACATAGAGCTGCGTAGTTAAGCCCCATCAAACGACGGTAGTCTGCGAGCGCTTTATCTTTCTCTACACCATCTCTCATATCTTTGAGCATCACAGGAATAAATGCCATCCCCTTGCGAATACCTTCCGCTGCAGCACGCGATTTCTGGACCCCCCCAGCCCAATCATCCTTAGGGAGCTTACGTAGAGCCTTTAGAGCATCACTTGCCTCCTTCATTGTTTTGGCTAGTTGTGTGTCATCGTCATCGGCGTTGACGGGTTGAGTAAACAAAAATCCCGCGGAAATAACGGGTATGATTAGCATTTGGAATATGGTATTTAACTTCATCGGAAATAAATACACACTTTATCTGCGAATCTGTCAATTATCAGCCACACTTGTCGTGACAGCAAGGCTCGACAAGCCCCCCGACTATTCGCTAAATATCTGTTACCGCAAACATGACGCAGGAAAAAAAACTTACCCCGATGATGGCGCAGTATCAGGCAATGCGCCGATCCTTGCCCGATGACATCTTGCTCTTCTATCGCCTCGGTGACTTTTATGAGATGTTTTTTGA
>JABHEX010000234.1 GCA_018676385.1 Akkermansiaceae bacterium | reverse complement strand
CGCGAAAAATAGACATGTTCAGACATCGGTTTTTGCAATGAATCAATATCATCGTTCATGAGAGGGTTGGCCAAATTCCCGCGCTCGTAAGGTTTTACGCGGATAAGGTATTGGCAACAACTGCTCATGCTAATGAGCAACAATGAGCTACATAGGAGTATTAACGACTTTCTCATGGTTCTTGGCTTTAATTATTTGCGTGATACAATTTACTACTTCAACAAAATGTTGATTTCTTTTTCATACATAGACTCACTTTTTTTTCCTTTATAACCTTTGTGAATATAGCGTATGACACCTTTACGATCAACCAGATAACTCGTTGGCATTGTGGGTGGATTAAAAAAAGCTGCTGCCTTGTGGGCTCTATCGTGTACTAAAAAAAAGGGCGCTTTGTTCTTTGCGGCAAAGGCTTTGTATTTATTCGTATCCTCATCCACACCAATGGCTATGATGATCAATCCTTTAGAAGCATACTTGTTATGAAGCCGGGTAAAACATGGGAACGACGCTTTACATGGGCCACACCATGATGCCCAGAAATCGATAAGTACCACCTTACCTTTTGTTGGTGGAACAGCTACCCCAGGCAGCAACATTGATAGCTTGGGTAACGTCTGACCTATTGATGGTGGTTTTGCACTCGCGCTAACCAGCGATGCAAACATCACTAGAATAGTTAAAAAAAATCTTTTTGCGATAAATCCAGTCATGGTGTTGGGTGTTGTGTTATTTTTTGACCTGATTGTTTTCTGTTACGCAGCTTGAACTTGCTTATCTATAAAACCAGGTGTCTTTTCAGTTCCTCGGTCGTCTTGTATGCAAACTTCCACGTCCTGAGCGCGGGTAGCAAATGCGATACCTTCTTCTCGTCCAAGAACAAAAACTGTCGTGCTCAAAACTCCAGCTTGAAGGCACGATGGCGCCAGCGCAGTTACTGAACACATTCCATTTGAAACCGGCCAGCCAGTACGTGGATCAATGATGTGGCCATAACGCACACCATCATGCTCAAATCGACGTTCATAATCGCCAGAAGATGATACCGCAAATCCAGAAACAGCAAGCCCTCCTAGGTATTTATCTTTGTGTCTCCCATCTTGGATACCCACATGCCAGAAAGGATGTAATCCGTTACCTCCAAGAGCGAATAGGTCCTGCCCGAGATCAACAAGCACGTCGGCAATTCCGTTCTGATGTGCAATGCGTATCAGATGATCTACTGCAAATTCCTTACCAAATCCACCGAAGTCAATCCCCATGCCTTTAAGCGGCAGAAAAATAGCACCTGGTTTGCGCTGAACTTTCTTCCAACCAGTCAACATTAACGCAGCATCCACCACCTCCTTATTGGGGATTTCAGTATGCACAGTTTTCCAATCCCATACCTTCATTAGCGGTAACGTAGTGGGATCAAGAATACCCTCACTCATGCGATGAAGATCATTGATTAAGTCGAGAATATGCTCCATGTGATGATCCACTTTAACCCACTCGATACCAGCAGCTGCGTTGATCTGTGAAACTTCTGACTTGGGGTTAAATCGAGAGTATTTCTTTTCAAAAGTTTCCAGCCAACTCAATGCTTCAGCAAGAAACTTCAAGGCCGCTTGTTCATCCGGCTGAATAAAATTGATTTTACAGGACGACCCCAGTGCTCGGAACACAACGCTCCTGACACCGCGCTCATCGGGTTTGATCGAAATTGCTCCTGCAGGGTTATTCATCGTTTTTTTGTTAGAATTTAGCATTCAATCCGAAGGTCCAAATATCGGCATCCATATAGGCTTGAGATGGAGCCTGATCAGAGCCCTGCCCCGACATCGTGTAATACTCATAGGCCGCCGACATAGAAATATTCTCGTTGATTTCATATCGCAGCCTCAGCCCAAGACTGAGAGCATTAAACGAAGATAAGCGGTAATCTGACGAGTAATGAGGTCCCGACCCATCGGGATATGTTGGCGGATTGACAACTGCAATGTTGTTAAGAGTATTCGTAAAAAAATCCGCCGCGTTCTGCTGGTAATAGCGCATAAACGGGTTGATCTCCCATGAATCCCCTACGCCTTGACGCCATTCAACCTCTGCAGTTTGAGAGAACACCCCGTAATCATCATTGGAAAATCTCAGCATAACATCTAAACTAGCATTAGCTTTTTCAAAAAAGTGTTTTCCTTCCAACTGAAGCACTTGACGCAATCTACTGTCGGGGCGGTTTTCTGAATACACATTTACCACTGGTATTGGTGGAATCCCCGGAAAATTAATCGTTTCGTTGCGTTGAATCAACTTGTACGGATCGTTCAAATAGCCTTCACTATACCCCATTGTAAAATTTATCGATACTGTTGTATTTTTATCGATAATTTGTGTCACACCTGCGAACAAGTCATAACTTTTCTTCCCCTGATCAGGCAATCCTAACACCGTTACTTGGTCGTCGATATAGTTGACGCCATAGGTAAATGTCGTGTTTTTTTGATTCAATTCCCACTTATCACTGAGTGCAAAACCATAAGATAAATAATCATCTTCACTGCTTCGAGAAAACTCAGCTTCGACTGTATGGTCACCAAATTGATGAGATAATGCATATAACACGCCTGTCCGAACATCCTCGATTTCGGTCAGAAATGATTGTTCATTGCCGGGTAAGGCACCTGTTGGTGAAGCCCCACTGATTGCGTCTTCGAGATATTGGAACTTGAGCGTCGTTCCATTATCAAAATCAAACTGAGTCCGAAAATAATACGACTCTATCCGAATGCGATCTGCACGTTCTTGATAGACTTGATAACTTAAGTCATATCGATGATTGTCCAGTGCAATACCTGCGCCGACGTGAGTCGTAAGAGGCAAAATCACAGGCGAGTAGATAGCATAATTCTTGTTCATAATTCATAAAAATCCGATAGAAGAACTGGACCAAAATATTGTTAATATGATATGTTTTCCTAATCATGTGTTGGTGTTGTGTGATGCATGCTAAAACATCATTTTACAACGCTGCTTATTTAGTGATTAATTGTTACACCATATTGCATGAATACAATTACTAAAAGTATACTATCCACGAAAAGCTAGTTACCCTCAAGTAGCTACTGACGAACGCCCGTAAAAAATATAATCTCTCAAGTTTATTTATCGTATCTAATGCTTTTTATAACCTTCCATTGACAAGACGGTATCAAAAGTTAGTTTCAAATCTATCCTTATATGGAGAGTGCAGTGTGCCTGGTGGCCGCCGCGGTTTTCAAAACCGTTGAGAGGCTGTTATGGTCTCTGGTTGGTTCAATTCCTTCCCTCTCCGCCATTTTACTGATACAGCTTTCAAGTGTACTAGATTGCCCATGAAGCCGCAGGCTAAAAATATTCCTAGCCATCAAGCTTGATCTTACCAATTTCTTCCATGATTCGATCGGAAATCTTTTGATAACCGTCTCTTCCCTTAGCCATGAGTTCATCAGCAGTGAATGTAATTGGCTCACCCACAACCACAGTGATAGGACAGAAATTGACTTTTCCAGATCCACGGGGCAAAGCATCACGTGCACCAAATATTCGAATGGGTTGCACCACACACTTGCTTTTAGCAACGATCAATCCTGTTCCAGCTTCCGCTGGCTGAAGATTACCATCAAGAGTTCGTGATCCTTCAGGAAAGACAATCACCTGATTTCCCTTCTTAAGTAGTTTGATAATAGTTTTTAGGCTCGTCATATCAGGCCTATCTTGATCGACGGGAATTGAATTAAGGCGAGGATACAGCCACGCACCCAATCCGCGGAACAGTGTCTTGCGAGCAAGGTAATAAACAGCATCATCGTAAGCCACTCCAACAAGGGGGGGGTCAAGGTAACTTTCGTGATTTGAGGCAATTAATACGGGCCCATCAGTAACAAGTTTATCCTTACCAACGACTCTGTATCCAAAAAATGCCACCGCGGCTTTCTTGAATAATGTGTAGCAAAACCAATAGATCGTTTTCATGATAAGCTCAGCCCCTGTTTTCTCAGTGTGATTAGTGCAGCTTCAACCACCTCGTCGATACTCATCTCCGAGCTATCAATCACAACCGCACCATGGGCAACAATGAGTGGAGATGCCTTGCGCTTGCTATCCTCGGCATCACGCTTGCTTACCACATCTGCGAGCCCTTCAGCGGACCGACGTGCCATTCTAACTTCTTCCGAGGCATCAATGTAAAGTTTGTAGGGTGTATCGGGAAATACAACCGACCCTATGTCACGACCCTCCATAACTAAGCTTCCGAGAGTGAGGTATTCACGTTGTTTTGCGACCAATAACACTCGGACTTCAGAAATAGCTGCGACTGCAGAAACAAGCAGATTTACTGCATCTTCTCGCAGTGCCTCATCGGGATCTACTCCATCGATCATAATCGTAGATCCACCATCGCGAACACCACATGCTAAATCAATTTCATCAAGCATCGCCACAACAGCATCTGGATCCTGCACATCCACATCTCTCTGGATTGTAGCCCAGGCAATTGCACGATACATGGCACCTGTGTTGATCATGATCAACCCAAGTCGCTGGGCGAGCTTTCGTGCGACAGTGCTTTTTCCTGATGCTGCAGGACCATCGATAGCAATGGCAAAGTTTTTGTTAACAGACATAATGTATAACTGGACTATGTGAGTGATTTTCCATTTCTGATTAATTCAAGGTGGTCGACGAATCCTGGATAAGACGTGTTAATACAATCGGTATTCTCAATCACTGTTTCTCCCCGGGCAAATAATCCGGCGACAGCAAATGCCATAGCGATACGATGATCACCAAAACTATCAAGCCGAGCACCATGTAGTGGTTTTCCTCCATGGATCTCCATTCCGTCGTCGAATTCCTCTACATCAGCACCCATAGCACGCAGGTTTTCACACACCGTCGAGATTCGGTCGCTTTCTTTAACGCGAAGCTCTGATGCATTACGAATGATCATCTTGCCTTGCGATAGCGCTCCGGCAACCGCAAGTATGGGAACTTCATCAATCAAGTTCGGTACTTCCTCCGGTTTAATCTCAGTCCCATGTATCGCTTTCCCTGCAACCTCAAGGTTACCAAACGGCTCACCAAATTCTTCTGAAACAATCACATCTTTGATCTGAGCCCCCATGCGAACAAGCACATTAAAAATGGCGGTGCGGGTAGGATTCATTCCGACGTTTTCTATAGCCAAATGTGCCCCCGGAAGGACTGCGGCTGCGACTATCCAGAACGCCGCCGAAGAAATATCCCCTGGCACACAAATGTCACGCGATCCCGGAACCTGCCCACCATCAACAGAAATAGTATCACCCTCACACACCGACCGAATTTGGAAATATTCCAACATGCGTTCAGTGTGATCGCGCGTCTCAGATGGCTGAACCACCGTGGTTCTTCCGTCAGTAAAAAGACCAGCCAAAAGAATCGCGCTTTTCACCTGCGCACTAGCCACAGGCATCTTGTAACTGATTGGATTAAGTTTACCACCACTGATGCAAAGCGGGGCACAACCATTCTTATCTCCACTTGTCTGAATCGATGCTCCCATTTCTTTAAGCGGTTTGATTATTCGACCCATTGGGCGCGAACATAATGAAGCATCACCTGTGAGGATTGATTCGAACGGTTGGGCAGCAAGCATTCCAGCAAGCAGACGCATTCCCGTTCCCGAGTTGCCGCAGTCTACTTCTCCCTCAGGGGCTCTGAGCTTCATGGACCGCCCATGGATGTCGATTGATGTTGGTCCGTACCCCTCTAGGGAATTTATCACCTCATGATGAGCACCAAGCTGAGCCATCGCATTCAATGTGCAAATACAGTCCTCGCTCGGCAGAAAGTTGTCTACTCGGCAGACACCATCAGACAAACCAGCAAGAATTGCGGCACGATGGGAAATACTTTTATCTCCAGGAACCTCGATTTCGGCCCAAATATTTTTGACCGGCTTTACCTTGATAGATGACATTGTGAACAATAGTTGTTTTGAGAAAAAGTTAGTTTACAGATTATCTCGGTGTTGTTTGGCATCATTAAGAAGCCGCTCTAGCTGTTCTTCGCTGGAATCCTCCAGAAAGGCAAGTACATCGCGCAGGTGTCCAATAGCCTCTTCGATAGGTTCTTTGATAGCTCCTCGGTTACGCAGTAATATCTCAGCCCACATCGCAGGATGACCAGATGCAACCCGGGTAGTATCGCGCAATCCATTACCTGCGAATTTTCTGTCTTCAGAATATTTCAACCCGACAAGAGCACCAACAGATGCCAATAAATGCGGCAAATGGCTAATACGTGCCATCACGCGGTCATGCTCTTCTGATGAGGTTTGATAGCATTCGCAGCCCAGAGCTTCCCAGAAATCACGTAATAAAGTGACTTTTTCCTCACTGTGATTGAAATCATTAGTCATCACGCAGGCAGCACCCATAAAAAGGTTGGCACGTGCCGCATGAATTCCAGCCTGCTCAGAACCTGCCATTGGATGGCTACCGATATAACATCCTCCAGCGGCCTGAACTACCGCCTCTAGAGTATCTCGAGGTGTCAGCTTTACGCTACCAACATCGGTGATAACTATGTCTTTAAGACTCTTTATTTTTGATACAGAATCAAGGATCTGAAGCATTGCACCCACAGGTGTAGCGAGAATAATCATGTCTGCTTCTGAAACAGCATTCTCAAGATCAGTGGTTGCATAGGTGATCCCCAATTCTTTGGCCTCACGTATACTATCCTCACGCCTGCCCCATAAGACGGCTGCAACACCTTGCATACGTGATTGTGCGGCAAGCGCTATGGAACCACCCAACAATCCGCTACCCAGAACAGCTATTTTATTCATGCGCAGACATCACAGCCATGACAGGGTTAAAATGCAAGAACCGACACAAGCAATCTGCAGCATCGGTTCTCAAAAATTGAGATGATAAAACAATCAATTCCTATGGCACCCTAAATTTCTGCGTGGTATCATTGTCTTCAGGATCACGGACTAACTTGCCTGATCCTATACCTTTAACGTCCACAATGTTGTGAGTATATGGGTTGAAAACAAAGCCCGGTTTTCCTGGAACTGCTGCCGCTGTCGGGTATTTCGATACAGGTGAGTTGCTTGAATCACCCACGCGAGGAAGGTTAAGGTCGGCATTGCGACCAGTCATCTCATCACGACTTTCATAAAGTTGACGCTGCCCCGGATCAGTCATAGCAGGTTGGCTTGGAGGAATCATGATCGGTGACCGGTATCCACCGTATGGCGGGTAAGGAGCGCATGCACTAACTAGTGCAACCGCCGCAAGTAGAAATGTTAAGTTCTTCATGATGATTTATGGAAATTTAGGAATGATAAGTCGATTTGAGAATACTTAATTTTATTTTGGCTACGGAACAATTCCATACAATCTCTCATTGAAAGAAATTAAACAGTCAAAAAAATTAATGTGCCTTCAACATCATACTTTATGCGAATCAAGTCAAGCAATTGACACAAATCTGCCATCAAAATATCAACTCAATCAATTACGCGTACAAAAAGACAAAATACTCACCTGCATGCTGTCAGCAGTCTATTTTAGCACTTTTAGTGGAGAAAAACTCAATGCCTTAGGCATGACTATGATTGTGAATTTTGCTACCATTGGCTAAAGACGACAAGTGCTTGGCAACCTATTTGACATCAGATTATATACTAATGTGTCGAGCATCATGTATCATACATCATGACAGTCAGAGATTACATTCTTGATTGTCTCAAACAATTTCACAACATGCCCATTCAGTGCATCAAAAAAAAATTAATATGAGCCCTTATAACGATTTGGAAGCTCAAATATTATCCTGCTTTGAGCAGGATGATTTATCGGATGTCAGCTTCAATAAAATCGCTCTGCTCGTTTTTGGCTTCCAATACAAAAATAATCCAGCATATCAAAACTATTGCTCAGCGATAGGCAGCACCCCAGAAACTGTCAGTCACTGGAACCAGATACCGCCGCTACCAACAGACGCTTTTAAATCGACCGAAACCGTCATTACTTCCTTTCCTGCTCGCCAGATAAAGCACACCTTTCTCACTTCCGGCACAACCTCAGAAGTTCCAGGTAAACACAATTTCCCCTCTCTGTCGTTGTATGAAGCATCTATTCGTTATAGATGGAAACAGCTAAACTTACCCAAAGTTGCCCGCGGAATCTTTCTTACCCCCTCGCCCGCCAGCGCACCTAATTCATCACTATCACATATGATGGGGGTGTTAGAATCTTCCATTGCCAGTGAATCAATATGGTTACTTAAAGATAATGAAGAGCTGGATGACAGCGTTTTAGTAAGATACGCCTCTGAAAAAGAACCACTATTTTTGTTGGGAACTGCGATTTCTTTCCTTGGGCTGTTCGATCGCCTTACGGAACCTATAAAACTGCCAAAAGCAAGCATGGTGATGGAAACAGGTGGGTATAAAGGATCTCACCGAAATCTAGAAAAAACCGAACTTTACCAACTTTTTAAGGATAAGTTAGGTTTACATGAAAACTCTATCATCAATGAATATTCTATGACCGAACTGAGTAGTCAGTTCTACACACAAGGCATTGGTGACCCGCACTATGGACCACCATGGACGCGCACCCGAGTGATTGACCCGCGCACGGGGGCGGATTCAGCACCCGGATCACTTGGCTACCTTGTTATTTACGATCTTGCAAATCTATACTCGGTTATGGCAATTCAAACTCAGGACATCGCAGTTGCACATAACGACGGTTCCTTTACGCTGATGGGGCGTGATCCATCTGCCCTACCGCGTGGATGTTCTCGATCAGCCGATTCCTAACACCCATCATGACCTGCACACAAGAGAGAATCCAACTGCTTGCCGATGCTAGCAAACATCCAGCATTCGCCCAACTCGTCGGTGAGCTGTGTGAAGCCGATATATGTTCATGGCTTGTAGCGGAGTTAGGAAATGCAGACGCGCTGGATCATTTTTCACCACATGAAAACATTTATAGCAAGGCAGTTGCACCTAAACACATTTTGCACATAGTCAGCGGCAACACCCCACACGCCGCCTTCCAGAGCCTGTTGCGAGGGCTTTTGTTAGGATCACACAATACCATCAAACTACCCTCCGCAGGTTTGCCAGATCTTGTTTCCTGGATAGCATCCCTACCAGAAAAATTAAACTATCTCATCACCGCGTCGAATGACCTCGACACCATCGACATCGCAAGCTCCGACGCCGTGATCGCAATCGGTTCAGACAGCACGATCGAGGCGATTCAAAAACAAATTCACCCTCATCAGACATTCATCCCACACGGGCACAAACTCTCGATCGGCATCGTAACTGACGCCGCGGAAGAAGCCGCAAAATTAGCGGCTCGTGATGTATCCCTTTATGACCAACGAGGGTGCCTGTCACTTCATGCTGTCTATGTGGACGAATCGAGCGGGATTTCTGCAAGGAATTTTTCCCGTCTCCTTGCCGACGCTATGGCAGACTTTGCTGAGCACACACCGCCTCAATCACTATCCTTGTCCGAAGCCGGGGCAATTTATAACTTTCGTGAAACCACACGCTTTATGGCAGCTAATAGCTCTGATGTTGAACTATTGGAGAGTCATGAAAACCTGAACTGGACCGTTGTTTATCAAACGTCTCCCACCCTCGAACTTTCT
>JABHEX010000020.1 GCA_018676385.1 Akkermansiaceae bacterium | reverse complement strand
GTGTGTCTTCCTTTGTTGTGAAAGGACACCAGCGGCCAAGAATTGGTAGGAATATATGGCTATTTTCAATGAAAGTAATGGCATCAAAATGAGCCATTGCACATAGATGATGTTGATTGAAGGAAATACGCCCGACAGGATTCGAACCTGTGACCGCCGGATTAGAAATCCGGAGCTCTATCCAGCTGAGCTACGGGCGCTTAAATGGTGCACGGATGGCTCGGGGGGTTTAATGCGCGAGTAATCATACGTCAAGACGCATCACAGAGTTACTTTACAACTAATTTAAAAAACGTCGGTGGAAACTATCCGTTTGGTAAATTGTCTTGTTCGTTTTCTATGCGCTCGGCTAGCCATTGCTTCATCATAGATTGGTAATTTAAATACCTTGAGCGTGCCAAACGCTTGATTCGAGCCAACATCCTTGGGTCGAATCTGAGAGTGATGGTGGTGGATTCACGTGAATCTGGTTTATGAATGGAAGTCGCCATTAGCTTGGGGCTGAGCTCGTTTTCTTTCCAGAATTTAGCTTCGGCTAATTCATCGGCAAAAGGCGGGATTTCATTCCAAGATTGAATAGTGTTCATAGTTCTGAAATTGAGTGTTATTTTATTTCTCCGTAGCTACGCTGATAGAATCGGTTTTCTGAATTAGTCATTTCGCGTGAGGATACTACTCTAGCATTTTTTCCATCTGTCCAAAAAGAGCAAAAAAGGTAGCGATCCTCAACGGTGCGACCCAACAGGTAGTATCGAGCTTCGCCATCCGAACGTTCAGTATCGGGCAGTAGTTTTATTGCAAAGGGGTCCTCAAAAATTTCTTCCAACTCTCGGGGAGTTGTTGCTTTGAGATCGACTGTTGAATTAGTAAAATCGAATTCCATGTGTGTGTGGGGGCTACGTTATCAATGCGTATTACTCACAATTACATAATGCATTACATTTGAACACGAAATTTTTCTATCGTTGTCGCGATTGCAGGGCAAGTTGTCTCAGCAGTGATTTTGCGTGAAGTGGATGTGTGCCGGGGTAAGCTGAGAGAATTTGAGCTAGCATGGCGCTTACCCTTGGGGCGGCGAAGCTGCTGCCAAAGACTTCTCTCTTTTCGCCTTTGAGCCAGGGAATAGTTTTTTCATGACCTGTGATCGCGAATTCGACCATGCTGTCTTTATTGAGTTGAAGTTTGGTGCTGTCATTTGGACATGCCCCGACCGCTATGACCGTTGGGAAATATGCGGGCCATTCTGGGGTGTGGAATCCAGCATTACTGCCAGATGAGACCACGTGAATACCTCGGAGGTATAGAGCATCCAGCCAACCCTTGTAAATGGATGTATCTTCTGCTCGTGCAGGTGCTCCAAAACTGCACTGTATGATTTCATAGCCACGCAATGCGGCCTCACGAACTCCCTCGCGGATTACCTCGGCACGAGACTCCTTGAAGTGGCCTAGCACTCGGAATGATCCTATGTCTACCTCAGGGGCAATGCGTTTAATAATTGCAGCTACTGCAGTGCCATGACCAAAAACATCTTCGCCTGACCCTTGCACGGTATTGATTTTACCGCCGCGGGATTCAATAACAACGTCATCAAGCAATTTCAGACCAGATAGATCAGGGTGGTTAGTCTCTATACCAGAATCAAGAATGGCTAATTTTACACCTGCACCTTTGGAGTTGATGAGAGCTTCCCTTGCTTGATTGGGTGAAATCCATGGTTCATCTGACATGATCACACATATAACAGCACGAAATTGTAACCAGACCTAGTGCGAAATTCAGATGGTGGGTCGTTAGACCACAATCGTTTGTTCTCGTTCGGGGCCGTTACCAACATATGTGACTGGTGCGCCTGCCAGCTCACCTAAGCGAGTCAGGTAGGCCCGTGCGTTTTCGGGTAGGTCAATCCATGAGCGGGCAGAAGTCGTATCAACCATCCAACCCGGAAGTTCCTCATAGATCGGCTGAGCCTTATCCCATGCATGACGATTGGCTGGCGGAAAGTCGTGGCGATTGCCGTCTATGTCATAAGCAACACAGATTTTAATATTTTCTCGCTCATCAAGACCGTCCAAAATAGTCACAGCAAGATCTGTAACTCCATTGACCATGCAAGCATAGCGGATGAGAACAATATCGAGCCAGCCGCACCGACGTGGCCGACCAGTGGTAGCACCAAACTCCATTCCGCGGGCGTGGAAATAATCGGAAATATCATCGTTTTCAGTAATGAACGGGCCTGAACCTACTCGGGTTGTATATGCCTTACAGACACCGACGACACGATCGATCGCTGTAGGAGGTAAGCCTGAACCAGTGCAGGCCCCACCTGAAGTTGTATTGGAAGATGTAACAAATGGATATGTGCCAAAATCTACGTCAAGGAAAGAACCCTGAGCACCCTCAAACAGAATAGTTTTACCATCTTTCCAAGCTTTGTGCAGTGTGGGTATCGTGTTGGTGACGTGCGGGCGAAGTCTATCTATGGCAGGAGCTACAGATTCCCACACCTGTTGAGTTGTGAAGGTTGGGAGATCGTGTTTTGCCAGAGTTTGATTAGCATCTGCTAGACGTATTTCAATGAGTTCCCGAGCAGCTTCCTCATCTAGCATGTCTGCAAGACGCAGGCCGTTGCGGTTTGCCTTGTCGGCGTATGTGGGGCCGATGCCGCGTTTTGTTGTGCCAATCTTATTTTTTCCTAGGGCAGCTTCACGTGCTGCATCGAGTTCGCGATGATAGGGTAAAACTATGTGTGCACGGTCTGATATGAGCAGCTTGTCTGTTGTGACTGGAATACCGACTTCCTCTAGATTAGTGATCTCCTTACATAGTCCAGTGGGGTCCATGACCACACCATTGCCAATGATGCAGGTTTTGCCCTCCCAGAGGATACCTGACGGCACGAGGTGGAGTATATACTTTTGGTTGTTGGCTATGACCGTGTGCCCGGCGTTGTTGCCGCCTTGGCCGCGTGCGATGACGTCAGCTGTTTCGGTCAAGTAGTCAACGATCTTTCCTTTGCCTTCGTCTCCCCATTGGAGACCGCAGATAATGGTATTCATAAAATTATTTATAATTGAGGAGCAATTCGCTATATAGCTTAGCGGTTTGATTCGATGAGTTCAGCAAATTCCTCAAAGAAGTAAGTGGCATCGTTTGGTCCTGGGGCAGCTTCTGGGTGATACTGCACCGAAAATGCAGGGTGAACCTTATGGCGGAAGCCCTCAACCGTTTGATCATTGAGGTTGATGTGAGTGACCTCTACGTCATCGGGTAAAGATTCACCGTCTGTTGCAAACCCATGATTTTGAGCGGTGATGGTGACTTGCCCAGAGCGCAAGTCTTTGACTGGGTGATTTCCACCACGGTGTCCAAATTTCAATTTGTAGGTGCTGCCACCGAAAACATGGGTCAGTATCTGATGACCCAGGCAGATGCCAAAGATAGGAGTTTTTCCTAACAGATTCCTCACCTCCTGGTGGATGTAGTCAAGAGCTGCAGGATCACCGGGGCCGTTTGAGAGGAAGACTCCGTCGGGATTCATGGCTAGTATATCTTCAGCTGATGTGCAGGAGTTTACAACTTTCACATTGAAACCGTTTTGCCGGAGATGCCGGAGAATATCATATTTGATACCAAAATCGTAGGCCACAATGTTGTATTTAGTCTCACGGAGCTCGCGATAGTTTCCCTCTTGTCCGGATGATGGGTTGGGGATAGTCCATTCGCGTGATTCACCATCCCAGTTGTATGTTTCTGGGGTGGAAACTTCTTGGACGAAATCGGAACCTTCCATGGGTGATGAATTCTGCGCAGCCTTCACGGCTTCATCAGCTGAGAGCTCCGTAGATATACATGAGCGCATAGCACCAGCAGAGCGTAGATGCTTAGTCAGCGCCCTAGTATCAACGCCTTCAATGCCAATGACTTTATGCTCGGAAAAGTATTCTGGTAGTGTTTGACGTGAGCGCCAGCTTGATGCTACCGGTGAGAGTTCACCGATGACGAAGCCGCGGACGTGTGGTTGGCTGGATTCGGCATCTTCGGGATTAATCCCATAGTTGCCAATGAGTGGATATGTCATGGTCACAATTTGACCGCGGTAGGAGGGATCTGTGATGATTTCCTGATAGCCCGTCATTGAGGTGTTGAAGCAGGCCTCACCGGTTGTTGTTCCAGTGTGACCGAATGATTCACCTTCGAAGGTACGTCCGTCTTCAAGTGCGAGAATTGCTTTCATATATAGGTGCCTGTGGCAGTACGCGCGCACTGTGGAGGGCACAATGAGAATTTTCAAGCGCCAAGTTTTAAGATGGCATACATTGCTGCATATTTGGACTTATTAGCCACGCAGTGGGTGAGCGCTTGTCGTTACGGTAGCTGAAATGTGTCCAACGCAGGGGTTGCTCCCTGGTTGAGGCTTGCGTACCCATTTGCTGCTAAGTGAGTCAGGCAGTGGTATACGTCCTCTGGGTCGGCTCTGACAAATCGTGCGACTTGTTCAGCTGTTTGTGCTGATTCGCCGAGTGCGGATTTGACCTGCAGAAGGAGGGCAAGAAATATCCCGGCCGCTTTCTTGCCTGCCTCAACACCAGGTTGGTGGTATGCGTTAATATTCACAAGCAAAGCGTAAATGGAGACAGCACGTTCAAATAGAGCTATTAAGGCGCCTACCGTGCGAGCGTTTACTTCCTCAATGGACAGAGTGATTGATTTTCTTCCGTTCTCGTAGAGTGCGGTTCGGGTGCCGCGGAGAAAGCCTTGAAGGTAATCTGCAGCTGTGACATTTGGTTCGACTTCAGAACTTTCTCCTTCGCGACCTTTTCTCACTTCGATGAAGATTGTAAAAAAGTTAGGAACACCGTCTCGCAACTGCTGCACATATGCATGTTGGTCAGTTGATCCTTTATTTCCATAAACTGCTATCCCCTGATTGACAACCTTGCCATTGAGGTCTTTTTCTTTGCCAAGTGACTCCATGACAAGCTGCTGAAGGTATTTTGAAAACAGCACCAGTGAGTCCTTGTAAGGCAATACAACCATATCTTTATCGCCTTTGCCATTACCGGCGTGGTGCCATGCGAGCGCCAGCTGCATGGCCGCATTCCCTTCGACGTTTTCTGAGCGAGTGCGTTCATCCATGTCAGCAGCTCCACCGAGAAAGGCATCAATATCAACCCCTTGCAGTGCGGCAGGCACGAGACCTACTGTGGACATAATCGATGAGCGTCCGCCGACCCAGTCT
>JABHEX010000233.1 GCA_018676385.1 Akkermansiaceae bacterium | reverse complement strand
TGCCAGGACACATGTCCGCCGCCATAGCTGCCTATCCCAAACTCGGTAATGATGACATTCCGAACTACAAACCAAAAGTTTACTCACACTGGGGCGTTAAGCCCTATGTGCTGGCACCCAAGGAAAGCACCTTCAAGTGGATTGATGACGTGCTGACAGAGGTCTGCGAACTATTCCCCTCAGCTTATATCCACATCGGTGGTGATGAAGCTCCTAAAGGGCAGTGGAAACAATCAAAATTTGCTCAGTCTGTCATCAAACGTGAAGGGCTCAAAAACGAGCACGAGCTACAAAGCTACATGATCAAGCGGATCGAAAAAATTCTCTCAGCCAAAGGTCGAAAACTCATCGGCTGGGATGAAATTCGCGAAGGAGGCATCGCTCCCAATGCCACCATGATGCTCTGGCGTGGATGGAACCATGCCATTGCCTCCATCAACGAAGGGCACAACGTCGTCATGGCACCTGGCTCGCACACCTACTTTGACCACTACCAAAACCACGCTGCCATTGAGCTGGCAAAAGGCAAGGAGTTCGAATGTATCAGCGGCTACCGTCCTATTCAGAGTGTCTACTCTTTTGATCCCGTGCCCAAAGAATTTATCGGCAGTGCCAAAGCCAAACAAGTGCTAGGCTGTCAGGGGCAACTCTGGACTGAGTACATGAAAACCTGGGATAAAGTAGAATACTGCGCCTTCCCCCGTATCGCAGCCCTCGCCGAAGTGGCCTGGACGCCTACTAAGCGCAAGGACTACAATAATTTCCGCGAGCGTTTGATCACACTCGACAAGCGCTATCGTAAAGGAGGCGTCAATACCTTCGGTCTCACCACGGGCTCTCAGAGCCATACTAAATAATTTTCATGAAACAAAAACTCATCACTCTCATTCTAGGATTAGTTGCCTGTGTGATTCACGCCGGGGAAATCCCGTTCATTGACCTTGCCGACGACAAAGACCGACAGATCATTGTAGATCGAGAAAAAGGCCAGTATCTGGGACATGTCACCACTTGCTTGTTGAACGATAAAAAAACCATCCTCGCGGTGTATCCTAAAGGCCACGGGCGAGGTGCCATTGTTTACAAACGGAGCATCGACGGGGGGCTGTTATGGAGTGATCGGCTACCTACACCGAAGAGCTGGGCAAGCTCGCGCGAAGTGCCAACACTGCATCGCATGACGGGAGCCGACGGCAAAAAACGAATCATCATGTTCTCAGGCCTCTATCCCACGCGCCGTGCGGTGAGTGAGGACGATGGCAAAACGTGGGGTGAACTAGAAAAAGTCGGCGACTGGGGAGGCATCGTCGTGATGGGTTGTCACATGGAGCTGAAAACTGGCAAGGGACATTACATGTGTCTGTTTCATGATGATGGACGCTTTTTCAAAAAGGGAGGTAAACGTCAAAAGCCTGTTGTGATGACGCTATATAAAACCTTCACCAAGGATGGTGGACTGACATGGAGTGATCCGGAATCAATCTATGCATCATCAGATATTCACCTTTGTGAGCCGGGTATTATTCGTTCGCCCGACGGTAAGCAGCTCGCCGTGCTGTTACGTGAGAATGCGCGCCGTAAGAACTCACACGTCATTTTCTCCAATGACGAAGGCAAGAAATGGACAGCTCCTCGCGAGTTGCCACGTTCACTAACAGGTGATAGGCATACCGCAAAATATGATGCTGATGGCAGGTTGCTGATTGTTTTCCGTGCCTACACGTCGAGAAAAGGTGACTTTCAACGCAAGGACAAGGATGCCAAATGGCCGACCGAAGGAGACTGCGCCGCCTGGGTAGGAACCTATGATGATATCGTGCATAATCGCCCCGGAAAGTATGTCGTTCGATTGCTCGATAATAAAAAAGGTTACGACACCACCTACCCTGGAGTAGAAATCCTACCTGACGGCACGTTTGTCGTCACGACCTACGGCCATTGGGACGAGGGAGAGGCACCATACATCATCAGCACGCGGCTCAAACTCAAGGAGCTCGATGCACTTGCGAAAGAACGAGGGTGACCGGCGTATTTTTTTCTAACAATTGATGTTTGATGATACCTAGTTTGAATTCTCCCGATGCGATTTTTTCGTGTTGGACGCGCATGACTGAATCATGGGCATGCCAGCAGATGAGGAAATCCCCTGTCAGGTCGGGAGGGTAGAGATCTCCGAAATCGCTGCCGCTGAATTCCCAGGTCAATTGCTCGGGCAGGGTGTCTCCATGGGAGGCGCTGATGAGTTTTTCAATGGGGATGGGGGCATGATTTGTGATAGAGACAGAAACTCGGAAGGTGCTGGGTGGCGATGATTTCTGATAGCCTACCAGATGAAGTAGGACTTCAAGATGGAGTGGGCGAGTTTTGGTGACAAAGAGAGTCTCGTGAGTGCGTCCGGTAGTGGAACAAAGGATGAGCTCTAGCTCACCAGGGTGGCGATCGTCGCCTGCTCGTGGATATTGGACGGATGCTGGGATGAAAATTTGGCGCGTAGATTTATCGTAGCGGATGCCACCCAGGGTGATGGAGTTTTTTTCCTGACTGAACGGATGCCGTTGCTTCAGCTGAGCGGTGATTTTTTTAATATTCGTCTGCGCCTCGTCCTTGCTTGCTGCGGGGAGTGATGGTTGTTCAATCATACCTTCCGCGTGCAGAAGCTTCTTCCATAAAGATGGCTCGATCAGCGGGAGGAGAGGGAAGTTTATTGCAAGCTGCTCACTCTGCGGCGGTGGCGTTGCTTCTGGGCTGTTTTCGGTCTCCACAGTATCGCTGCTCTGTCGCTGGCAGTGACAGAGTAGGAGACATGACAGGACTGTGAAAATGGCTGGCTTCACTTTGACTTATTGAGGTTGGATCGGTGGCAGGTAGTTAGCGGATTTCATTTGGGGAAGCTGCCCGTTTTTAAGAATCCTGTGTGGATTGTGATAGAACCGGAGAGTTTGGAAATTCTTGCTTCTTCCCTCATGGATCTCGACGCGCCATAGTCTTGCCGTGGTGTCAGGGAAAGTGGGGTGATGGTTGGTGCTGACGGTGTAATTATCCCAGACCAATGGCACCCAGTTGTCTCCTTTTTGATACCAAATCCTCATGAAACTATTACCGCCGTAGTTGGCATCCAGTCCATTGAGCGTGACCGGTTTTCTGAAATCGTATTCGATAATACACTTCGATTGCTCACCGATGAGTTCACATGATGTGCTTGGTTTGTGATCGTAGAGATGATTGATGTTGCCCTTGATCTTGCCCGCCCCTGGCAACTGTCTCTTCATCTGGCAGTGTCCCCTGAAAAGCCGGTATTGGCCCATACCACCACCCCCGTGCCAATGGCCAACTCCTGGGTCAGTGGACCAGAAAATTCTGCTTAGAATGAAGTTTTCATGTTATCGTGAAATTATGTAAGTGTCTGACAAAGAGGGGTATACAAGATTTCTTCGCCTCAAGTTAGAGGGAGGGGTTACTAGATGTCCAGGGTGGTCAGGGTAATAAACCGCAAACACGTTTTTCACGGAAAATTTAGGGGTCACTCTACATAGCTTCGAGTTTTTTCTGCTCGGAAGGGCAGCATAAAGATGGAATGGCAGCATAAAAATCCTTGGGAAGACTCAAGGATCCAAACCTAAACTCCACCCGCAACACCTACGACGCTCTCAATCGTCTCGTGAACACAGCCACCAAGAGGTCAAAGGGCTCAAAGTTGGTTTCACTTGGCAGGCACCGGATATAGCTCAGTGATAACCGATATGGTGGGTTCACTTGCGTGACTCGCGTTTTCCTTCACCGCCTTTTCTACCTCTGTCGCTTTTTTTTAGCGACCATAGCTTATTGGCGAAAATAAGAAAATCAGTGGCCCAAGATTCCCAGTGATCGCTGGATATTTTTTGTTCTGACATCTCATTAATTTTATTCTCAGGCAGTTCGACCCAAGTAATGGCTTCGTTGTCTTCATTATGCTCAAGCTTAGCTAGCTCTGTGTCCCACCGCTGATAAAGTATTCCCTCTAACATCATGCGGCGGGGAGGCATGTCCGCTAATGGGTTAATACCCTCATTATCGAGATCATATTGTTCCGGGCTCCGAAGTTTTGCAGCTACTTTCTCCTGAATGAAGGCATGGCGATATCGCTGTTTAGTTTTACAGGATTTAACCACGAAAACTGTATTGATAAGTGTCTTTGGCAAAATGGATTCACCTTTGAATTTTCGTTTATTCAATACCTTCTTGACGGTTCTCCGAGCAGCCTTTGCAATTTGTTCATCTGTTCCATGGAAGGGGAACTCATCTGTGCTGTGATTCGCTGGCATTGTGCAGAGGGGGGTAACTGCCATAGACTTTGGATCTTTCCACCTTGTCTATCGAGTATTATTTTTGTCCAGGATGTTCCATCGTGTCCGATGTATATCAATTCTGAAGGTGGAACCTTGCTGATAGAGGCTGAGATCGTGCCATATCTGTAGTAAACTAAAGGATTCTTTAGAGTCTAGCGTATCACGTATGCAAAAAAAAGTATGGCAGTGACAGTTGGCAGTCGTCTCCCAATGTAAAAGGTGAAAGCCCTAATCCGTTGAGGATTAGGGCTTTCATATGGCTCCTGCGCTTGGGATCGAACCAAGGACCTAGTGATTAACAGTCACCCGCTCTACCGCTGAGCTACGCAGGAATTTTCTACTTATGTCGTTAGCCATTGTGGGGCTTGGACGGGCGGGAAAATGCCAGAATGAATTGTGTTTGCAAGATTTTTTCGGTAAAAAATAAGTTTATGATTTAGCGGGGTTGACCTCGGCTTCAAGGTTGGCATCGAGCAGCTCGCGGCGGAGGTTGGCTCCGCGCATTTTAGTCCAGACGTATACGATTGGTGATGCGATGAAGATTGAGGAGTAAGTTCCTACAACAACACCAATCATGATGGTGAATGAGAAGTCTTTCAGTGCTGCACCACCATAGATGAATAGTACGAGCACCGCCACAAAGGTGGTCATCGAGGTGAGTACAGTTCTCGATAAAGTAGAGTTGATGGCGGTGTTCATCACATCCTTCACATCACCTCGTTTGGTCTTTAAGTCCTCTCGGATGCGGTCGAATACGACAATGGTATCATTGATTGAGTAACCCGCGATGGTCAGAAAGGCTCCGACGTGGATGAGTGAGAGCTGTTGCCCAGAGATTACGACGATGCCGAGGCAAATCAAAATGTCATGTAGTAATGCAGCAAACGCACCAAGAGCGAAAGAAAACTCAAATCGGATTGTGATGTATACCATGATGGTGATCAAACCGATGATCAACGCCCAAACTGCGGTGGTGAGGAATTCACTGCCCAAGCTGGCACTTATGGTTTCTCTGGATGGTGGGTTGTTTGTAAGTACTTCAAACTCGGAAATCATAGCAGCTTCAATTTTTGGGGCGTCTGAGGTGGCGGAACGGATAGTGAGCAACTCTTCACCTGTGAGCGTGGTTTCCTCTTGGGAGCTAGCTGATTTTGAGAGATCGAGAGTATTTATCAAAGCCTGAGCTTCGGCTTGATCAATGCGTTGACCATTCTGCATCTGGAATGATAGCTGAGCACCACCGGTAAAATCGATACCAAGTGCCTGGTCACCTTTCATGCCAACGGTTGAGAGCCCGGCCAAGATTAGAATGGCGGAAAATGTGAACGCAAGTTTTCTTAAGCCAAGAAAATTAAATGCTTTCTTTGGTATGAGGTTCATGAAGGAAAGCTTTTTAATGACACCTGCGTCAGAGAACCACCAGAACAGCACGCGTGTGCAGAGTAACGCAGTGATGAGCGTGGCGAGAATACCGATGGTCAATGTAACGGCGAAGCCCTTGACTGTGCCACTGGCGCGCCAAAAAAGAATCAGTGCGGTGAGTAGGGTGGTGATATTGGCATCAAAAATCGCAGAAAATGCCTTTTCGTAGGCGGCACCTATGGCTGTTTTGACGGTCTTACCTGCTGCGAGTTCCTCGCGGAGTCGTTCGTAAACCAGGACGTTCGCATCCACTGCAACACCGATAGTGAGAATGATGCCAGCTATGCCTGGTAGGGTGAAGGTGAAGCCGAACATGGCCATGGCACCAAACAGGATAAGAATATTCAGAACCAACCCGAACAGGGCGATGAGTCCAGCGAAGCGATAGTAAAGCAATACAAAAACCAGCGTCAGTGCGAGACCGGCGATACCGGCAGTAATACCCTGTTTGACAGTTTCTTTACCAAGAGTGGCTGATACGGTGCGCTCCTCTTCTACGAGCAGTGGATTTTTGAGCGGGTTTAGAAGAGCTGCGGCGAGGGCTCTTGCTTCGGAGGCATTTTTCATGCCAGAAATTTCAAAGTTGGCGCCAAGAGAGCTTTGAACTACGGGTGCACTGAGGACCTTTCCATCTAGAACGATAGCGAGGCGATCGACGCCATGGTTCATTTTAGAGGTTAGTTGAAACATCTTGGATGCTCCCACGCTATTGAGTTTGACGGATAGTTTGCCTTCGTATGGGCCGTAGAGCTCTTGAGCGTGAACGACGTATGAGCCATCTAGATCGTAACGTTTGTTGACAAGGATTTTCTCAATTCCCATCACGCCATCGTCGTCTTCGGTCTCGAGTTCCTTGAGATCGTATCCCGGTTCGAAAGTGTTTTCTGGGTCTTGCTCCATCTGTGAAACGATGGATCGGCTGTCAGGATTAACGGTCTTGAGTTCGAGACGCGCAACTTTTTCCAGTGTTTTACGAACATCCGAAGCTTCTTGAGGACTTACGCCAGGCATCTGAACAAGGATTCTGTCCTGACCTTGTGCAACGATCAATAGATCTGCTGTGCCAAAGGCATTGAGCCGCTTTTCTACGGTCTCGATCGCCTGTTGCACTGCGGTGGGGTTGACCGATATTGGATCACCATTCTCATCCTTGCCTGGCTGCACACGGAGTGTGAAAGATGAACCGCCGATGAGGTCGATTCCTCCTTTCAGGTTGTGAGAGTCTGTGAGCGATGCTTTGCCCGTGATAACATCTCCCCATTTCTCGTTGGGAACCACAGAGAGTAGACTGAAAATACCTATGGCAGCTACTATTACAGTACCGATATTACGTTTTTTACGTTCAAAATCGGTAGCGAAATACCAGAAAAACAATGCGAGCAGACCCAAGCCAGTAAGGAAGGTGAGCATGCGGTCGTCGCCGAGAATAGATGCAGTAATCATGTTGTTGGAGAAAAAGATCAGCGTTTTAGAGGATGTAGGCTCTGTGACAGTTATTCGTCATCTTTATCATCTGCACCAGATTTTGATGGGATGACTGTAGCGATGGCTGTTTTGTCGTATTTAACGAAAGTGCCTTCTGCAAGCTTTAGGGAAACTGTTTTATCGCTGACGGCATTCACGGAGGCGTGCATGCCGCCGATGGTCACAACCTTATCGCCCTTTTTGAGAGCTGCTTGTTTGGCTGCTAGCTCCTTGCGTTGTTTCTGTTGAGGGCGAATGAGGATTACCCAGAAGATGACAAACATTAGGATCATCATGACCAGCGGGTTGCCAAAAAGGCCGCCTCCTTCTGCTAAAATATTAAGTGGATTTATCATTGTGATGTTGAGTTGAGATAGCGTTGATTGAAGTCGTTTTTGAATTTTGAGAATGTGCCTGCAGCGATGTGCTCGCGTGAGTCACTCATGAGGCGCAGGTAGAAATGCAGATTATGCAGGGAAAGCAACCTTAAAGAGAGCATTTCGCTCGCCCGGAACAGATGTCGGATGAAGGATCGTGAGTATTTTTGTAATGACGGATGGGTGTTTTCATCAAGAGGGGTGGAATCGAATTCAAATTCTTTATTTTTGATGTGGATTGGGCCGTCGGCTGTGAATGCTAGTCCGTGCCGGGCAACGCGTGTGGGCATTACACAATCGAACATATCCACGCCGCGGGCTATCATTTCCAACATCTGTGGCGGTGTGCCAAGCCCCATTGCGTAACGAGGTTTGTTGTTTGGTAGAAACGGAACAGCATTCTCTATGGCGCGCAGCATTTCGTGTTCGGGCTCACCTACTGATATTCCACCTACTGCGTAGCCATCGAATCCGATTTCGACGAGCTCCTTAGCCGATTGCTCACGGAGATCTGCATAGGTGCTCCCCTGAACGATCCCGAAGATTTGCTGCGGCAGATTAGTGTGGAGAGTTTCGGTCTGGGTGTTGAGTTGCCAAGGCACATGTTTGCTAGCATTTACTTCGTGCCATTCCTTACATCGCCGCGCCCAACGAGTGGTTAGGCCGAGTGAGTTAGCTGCGTATTTTTCCTCACATGGATAGGGTGGGCATTCGTCAAAAAGCATGGCGATATCGCTGCCCAGTGTGGCTTGGATTTCCATGCTCAATTCTGGAGTAAGCATGGTTTTTGCACCATCGAGGTGGTTAGAAAATTCTACACCATTCTCGGAAATTTTCCGTAATTTGGCGAGCGACCATACTTGGAAGCCGCCGGAGTCTGTAAGGATAGGTTTTTCCCATGTGGTAAACTTATGAAGCCCTCCCATTTCGCGAATGACGTCGAGGCCTGGCCGTAGGTACAAGTGGTAAGTGTTACCGAGGATGATTTTGGCATCGACTACATCGATTAGTTCGTCAGGTGAGAGGGTTTTAACCATCCCCTGAGTGCCCACAGGCATGAAAATTGGTGTTGGGATATTGCCGTGAGCAGTAGCCAATGTGCCGGTGCGTGCCTCCGTATCGGGGCAGCTATTGTGAATCTTGAATGCCAATGGTTTGGTGTTTGTAGATGTTAGCTTAATTTACTGAGCTTAGGGGATAAGCAGAAAATCTGATACAACCATGTGGTGGTTTGATCGGGGAATCTCGACGGTATGGGAACGAACCGCTCTCAGCAATGGTGATGTGTATATGTAGTCGATGCGATGCAGCGGGAATGAGCTCTGCCACGTATTTGGCCAGCCAGTGCCGGCTTCGGAAAATGAGTCGTTAAAGTGAATGCGTAACAAGTCATGCAATGGATCTGATGCGGTTGCGTTGAAGTGGCCCGCGCAGATCACGGGATTAGTGGGAAAGGCAGTTGTGTTCTGAAGACTCGTGAGGCTGTATTGCACTTCGCGGCGCTGAAGCTCTCGGCTTGCTGAGTGATTTACCCAAGTGCTTTTTTTCCATAAGCGCATTTCGGTGAGTGCAGAACGTAGATGGAAATTGACGCAGTCCAGCGTGCGATTTTTTGGAAGCATGAGGGTGACGTGCTGGCTGTGTCGCATGGGGTTATGTGTTACGAGATGAACTTTCCAACGTGTGATGATCGCCGTGTCAGCACCAGTACGATAGTCGCCACCACCGCTGTATAATTTGTCTGCGATTATCTGTGCCTGCCATGGATGAATTTCCTGCAGAAAAACAATGTCCGGGTGGTAAGAGGCGACGATTTCAGCTTGCGCAAGCATACCTGCCTCGGTTTGGTAGTGTGTTCCCCAATTGAGGGTGCAAACACGCAAGATGTCTTGTGTCTTGTAAGGTTTTGCTGGGCCGATTTCGGGTTTTTCGTAACCTATATGTGTGAGGGAGTGTGCTTCATCAGAGCCCACTAGAAGTGTGATTGTCCACAGAATAACTAACATCAGTGACAGTGGGGCGCGCCATCCGACAAAAGCTGCCGCGGAAAATACCAGGCCGACGGTGCACCATATCCAGATTGGATAGGCCGTATATGCGGCCATTGTATCTGGCTGGCATATGTAACAGGCCGCAGTAAATGCATGCAGCGCAAGCGAGGCTGCGATCAAAAATCGTGGAAGCCAGCGGCGCATAGTTTCAGAGTAATCGGCTATCAGTCTAGAATGATCAGTGGAATGAGTGGTCACATTCCGGGAATTCCCATCCCGCCGGTGAGTTTAGACATTTCTGTTGTGGCCATTTCCTTGCCTTTGGTGATGGCTTCCTGCACGCCTGAAAGCACCAAGTCTTGCAGGAATTCGACGTCCTCAGGATCAACCACAGAGGGGTCGATGGCAATGGATTGCACCTCACCAGCGCCATTAGCAATCACCGTGACCTTACCGCCGCCCACGTTCGCCTCGACTGTTTTAGCAGAGAGTTCTTCCTGTGTTTTTTGCATCCCAGCTTGCATTTCCTGGGCTTGTTTCATGAGTTTTTGGATGTCCATAATTGAATAATAAATGTCGTGATGTGACTAATGAGTATTTTTTATTTAGTGATTTGAACTTGGTGGTTACTTTTTTAGAGTGCCCTTGAAAACATCCAAGGCTTTTTGAATGAGGGGATCCTCATAGAAGGAATCGTCACTCGAGTTAGTTTCTGTCTTTGGTTCCGGTTCCTTTGTATCTGGTTCAGGGTTGGGGGTAGGTAAAGATTCTGAAACAGCGGGCTCCTCAGGTGCGTCATCGATGAGTGCATCGAGGCCCTTTTTGTGAGAAGGTTCGGGTTTTGGAGCAGTTGAACTGGTGGTTTCTGGTTTTGGGGTCTCTGGTTTGGGCGGTTCGGGCGAGGGCGCGGAGTCACTTGCGCTCGGTGTGGGTGAATCGCTCGGAGTAGAGGGTGTTTGCTGATTAATGGGCCCGGAGCCAGCGAGTGCCTTAATGACATCGCTAATGCGCGCGTCGTTGAGCGACTGAATAGCCTTTATGGTACCTATTTCCATGTGCAGGCGTTTGTTGGCAGCCCATTTCATCTTGCCCTCGGATTCAGCGAGCACATCGATAAGTGCCAGAATGCGATCGGTCTGAATGTCCTTTGATAATAAAACTAGAGGGTCCCAAAGTTCGGCAGGAAAACCTTCGTTGCTGGCAGCGGAGTCAATACGTGTGACTAGGAGCGCCCGCAGACAGCCGATCAACTCGCCAAGTAACTGCGATAGTTCCTTGCCGTTATTTGCCTCGCTGTGGATTAATCCCAGTGCACTTGGGCTATCTTTACCAACAATATGAGTGGCTAGGTTAGCAACAGTTTCTCGTGAGGTGAAGCCAAAGATCTCTAGGACATTTTTTTCAGTTATTTCATCTCCGCAGAATGCTACTAGCTGATCGAGCATCGATTGTGCATCACGCATGCCGCCGTCTGCACCCTTAGCGATAGCCCACGCAGCTGGATCGTCGAGTTTGACACCCTCATCGTTTGCAATGAACTGCAGATGCTTAGCGATCGTGCTTGTGGGGATGGGGCGTAGGTCGAATCTTTGGCAACGCGAAATAATGGTGGGAAGAATTTTATTGGGTTCAGTGGTGGCAAAGATGAACTTTACGTGTTCGGGTGGCTCCTCGAGTGTTTTAAGCAGGGCGTTGAATGCTGCATTAGACAGCATGTGAACCTCGTCAATGTAGTAAATTTTAAATTTCCCTTGGCTCGGTGTAAACTGAACATTCTCACGGATGTCACGTATGTTGTCGACAGAGTTGTTAGATGCGCCGTCGATTTCGATTACATCAAGGGAAGTTCCCTCGCCAATTTCTACGCAGATAGGGTCGTCGGGATCAAACTCAGCATTGGGGCCACCTGGGCAATTAAGAGCCTTGGCTAGAATCCGTGCGGTGGTAGTTTTGCCGGTGCCACGAGGACCTACGAATAGCCAAGCATGTGCGAGGCGATTACGATCAATCGCATTGCGTAAAGTAGAAATCACATGATCCTGCCCAAGTACGTCGGTAAATGTTCTTGGGCGGTATTTTCTGGCAAAGACCTGGTAGCTCACGGATTCAACTTAGTGGACTCTGAGAGTTTGAAAATGGTAAATTCCGTAATATGCAAAAATTTGTTTCTTTGATCTGGTGATCTTGTGATGATTCCGGCACATATTCGTCGTGACATCGATGGAAAAAAAGATGCGTTATCAGCAGGTCTTCGAGAAATCCCATGCCGTACTGGACGGTGAAACTGATAATATTGCGGCGATGGCCACCATTGCATCACTACTGGCTGAGGGGTTTTCTCACTTTTATTGGGTGGGTTTTTATCGGATGCTTGATAGTGAGCTGGTGATTGGTCCGTACCAAGGAACACTTGGGTGCCTGCGAATCGGGCTAAACCGCGGAGTATGTGGAGCAGCGGCATCTGAGGTAAAGACGATGATCGTTGATAACGTGCATGATTTCCCTGATCACATTGCTTGTGATCCACGCTCGCAGAGTGAAATTGTGGTGCCTGTGATGGATGTTGCGGGTAATGTGGTGGCGGTTCTGGACGTAGATTCAACGGAAAAATCGTCATTTGATGGAGTAGATCGCGATGGTCTTGAAAAAATTGTTGGATTGCTTGAGTCATCGACCGTTGTGGTTTGAGGTTGATCGTAATGCTCATTTAAGGTAGCCCACGGCTACGGAGATGCCGTTATGTCTAGCATGAGTGAATTTATCTTTTTTCGAAATAAAATGGAAGCAGCAGGTGTGAATGAGGCTGCTATTCGAGCGTTTGAACAAAACTATCATGCGCTTGAGCGTGATGAGAATGGCATGATTGCAGAAGACAGCATAAAGCCATGTGAAAGTGTACCTGATTTTGCCGATGTGGCAGCTACTGATGAGGATTTCTCTCCTGAGTTGCTGGCCAAGACCGTGGTTATTAAGCTTAATGGTGGCCTGGGCACTAGCATGGGTTTGCAGAAGGCAAAGAGCCTTCTGCCAGTGAAAGGTAGCACGACCTTTCTGGACATCATAGCCAATCAGATTCTCCATCTACGTGAACAAACTGGCGGGATGGTGCGTTTTCTGCTCATGAACAGTTTCAGCACCTCGGAGGATACGCTTGAGCATATGGAATTTTATAAAGATCAGAATCTTTCGGGTGCTGAAAATATCGAGCTGATGCAAAACCAAGTGCCCAAGATCGATGCGGAAACGATGCTTCCAGTTGAATGGGGAAAAGATCCAAATCACGAGTGGTGTCCGCCGGGGCATGGTGACTTGTATGCTGCTCTTGCTGGAAGTGGATGGCTTGATGCGTTACTTGCTGATGGAGTGAAGTATGCTTTTGTCTCTAACTCCGATAACTTGGGTGCGGTTCTAGACGCTGGATTACTTCGCTATTTCGCAGATAGTGACCTGCCTTTTCTCATGGAGGCTACGCGCAGAACCGAGGCCGATAAAAAGGGTGGGCATCTTGCTGTTAGGAATCTGGATGGGCAAATGCTGTTGCGCGAAGTTGCTCAGTGTGCCGATGAAGATTTGGAGGATTTTCAAAATATTAATCGCCATCGATACTTTAATACGAATAGTTTGTGGATACGATTGGATGTTCTTAAAGGGTTGTTAGAAAAAGCAAGCGGAGCGCTTCCCTTGCCGATGATTAAGAACTCCAAGACGGTTGATCCACGCAACAGGGAATCGCCTAACGTGTTACAGCTCGAAATTGCGATGGGTGCTGCCATTGAGTCATTCCCGGGTTCAAGTGCGGTTTGCGTGCCGCGATCACGTTTTGCACCTGTAAAAACAACCTCGGATTTGTTTGCGCTACGCTCTGATGCCTACGAGCAGACGCCAGATGGACGCATTGCGTTAGTTGCTGAGCGTGCCGGCGAACCTCCGGTGATCGATCTGAGTGATGATTATAAAATGGTTGATAGTCTGGAGGGGCTTGGTATGCCGTCGTTGCTCAGAGCCCAGCATTTGAAGATTAGGGGTTCGGTGCGCTTTGCAGACGGAGTTAAAATCGTGGGTGACGTAAGCTTCACCAACACAACTGAAGAGACAAAGTGGGTAGCTGGTGGTAAATATCAAGATGAAGACATCATACTTTAAGATAAATCATCTTGCGTAAGTGTCTAAGAATGAATGATTTTTTGATGATCATGGAGATTGGCTCATTTATTGGGTTGCTCGTAAGCTAAAAACTCTCCATATCGCGTGCGGAATGAATCATACTGATAACTTAAACATACCTCAGGACGGCTACGATGCTGTGATTTTTGATCTAGATGGAACGTTAGTGGATTCCATGCCGGCGCATTTCGCGGCATGGTGTGAAGCGCTCAAAAGACAAGATGCACAACATATATTTGCTGAGGATGTATTTTATGCGATGGGAGGAAGACCGACCAAAGATATCGTGACAGAACTGAACGGTGAGTTCGGGTTGCAGCTCGATCCTGAGGAGGTGGCAGTGGATAAGCGTAATGCTTTTCTTACAAACATCGATCAGGTTGTAATCATTGATGAAGTCGTCGAGTTTGCTCGTAGCAAGCGCGGCAAGATGCCGATGGCCGTTGCAACTGGAGGTACCCGTCTGGTTGCTGAGAAAACACTTCAGGTCTGTGGTCTCAGTGATCTTTTTGACGAAGTGGTGACAGCTAACGATGTGAAATGCGGCAAGCCAGCACCGGATATTTATCTCGAAACTGCAGGGCGACTCGAGGTTGCACCTGATCGTTGTCTAGTACTTGAGGATGCACCTGCTGGTATCATAGCGGCACAATCTGCTGGAATGATAGTGGTTTCTGTGCCAGCACCAGTGCGGGTCATTTAGCCCGTGCTTTCATGCATCAAGAAATTAGAAGAGCTCCAGCCAAAATCAACCTTACACTCAATGTGTTGGGTAAGCGTGCTGATGGTTTCCATGAGCTCGAAAGTTTGATTGCGTCGCTTGATTTGTGTGATCTTTTGTATTTTAAAAAAAGTGACATGTTTTCACTCAGTTGTGAGACACATGATATTCCCCTCGATGAGACAAATTTAATAACTCGTGCCGTACGCTTATTCGAACGCGAGATGAGTAGGGCTTGTCATTGGCGAATTATTCTAGAAAAAAAAATTCCGCATGGTGCTGGTATGGGCGGTGGGAGTAGTGATGCGGCAACCACTTTGTTGGCGTTAAACGACCTTGAGGACACGGGGTTCTCATCCAAAAAACTTGCACGCATGGCCGCTGAAATTGGTTCCGATGTTCCTTTTTTTATTTACCAGCAGTCATGTATGATCAGGGGCAGGGGAGAGCTTGTTGAACCGATCTCTGTTGAAGGTTTGGCTGGAACACAGATTCTTTTGATGAAACCTAATTTTGGTGTGTCGACGCCGGATGCCTACAAAAATTGCCTCAATGCAGAATCTATCGATGGCATCGATTATGCAGCACAAAATTTGCCATGGGGCAAGATTGTCAATGATCTCGAAAAACCTGTTTTCTATAAACACCGTTTTCTCGCTGAGATGAAGGTTTGGCTTCTGGCTCAACCTGAAGTGGAGGCTGCAATGATGTCGGGGTCAGGATCTACGATGATTGCGTTCTTAGATCATCAACATGCGGATGCCGTGATTGAACGAGCACATACCGAACTCGATCCCAGCCTCTGGGCCAGTAAAGCTGCCATTCTCTGATCATGTCCGTCGGTAAAAAAATACTTAAAGACGTTTCGAGATCGTTTTACCTCAGCATAAGGGTGCTGCCTCGTGCTATGCGAGAGCCGATCAGTCTGGGCTACCTGTTAGCGCGTGCCTCAGATACGCTGGCCGATACAGCCAATCTCGATCCAAGTCTACGGGCAGATTTATTGGATGGTTTTGCTGGTATCCTCAGGGGTGAAGAATCTGCCGGCTGGATTGAGCGCATACAAAACGAGGTTGTAACGCACCAAACCCACGAAGGTGAGCGGGTTTTACTAGAAAATATTTCTGGCGTCTTCGATTGGTTTCATTCGTTGGCTGGGCAAGAAGCGCCAGCGAATGCCGAGCACTATGAGGCAGTATCTGGAATACAGAAAAGTATAGGTGTGCGACTCCATGATGCAATTCTCACGGTAATGGATCATATCCTTCGCGGACAACGACTAGATATCGAGCGATTTGAGCTGCGTGATGATTTTTATTTTACTCTCGATGCCGAGTTGGAGGAATACTGCTATCTTGTCGCTGGTTGTGTTGGTGAGTTCTGGACAGATGTGGGTGAAATATCACTGGGCAAATTTTCCCGTATAGAATCTTCTCGGTTACACCGGTGGGGTGCTAATTACGGCAAAGGATTACAACTTATTAATATTTTACGTGATTTGCCTAATGATCTAAAAAATGATCGTTGTTACTTTCCCAGTGTGGATGCTTCCGACAAAAAAGCATTGATGGCAGAGGCCGCCCGCTGGCGTGCTCGTGCCAGGAGCTATCTTGAAGAAGGTCACGATTACGCGTGCTCGTTGCTACATCGCCGCACGAAGGCCGCCACTGCTCTGCCTGGGCTTATTGGTGAGCGTACGCTTGATCTTCTCGACGTGGCGGATTGGCAACAACTTGAGCGGGGTATTAAGGTGCCGC
This sequence comes from Akkermansiaceae bacterium, assembly GCA_018676385.1. Classification (GTDB taxonomy): domain Bacteria; phylum Verrucomicrobiota; class Verrucomicrobiia; order Verrucomicrobiales; family Akkermansiaceae; genus Oceaniferula. Next base: position 1,617 of record JABHEX010000233.1, on the reverse strand, counting down.
GCAGCGAAGTCTATCGCTCTGTCTGGGAGGCTCTGTTTGTTTAAGGGGAATGATCGCTTGCGAAATGGCCATATCTGGCATAATGAAATGCGTGGCCACTATTGATACAAAAAAGCAACTTCCTGACTCTCACGGGCACTTTGGAACCTACGGAGGCATGTTTGTGCCAGAGACTCTGATGGATCCCATGCAGGTGCTTGCGGCGGAGTATGAAAAAGCAAAGGCTGATCCTGAGTTTCAAAAAGAACTCGATTACTTGCTGAAGCAATATTGTGGGCGCCCAACGCCTCTCTATTTTGCGGAAAGATGGACAGAGAAGCTGGGTGGCGCTAAAATTTATCTTAAACGTGAAGATTTGCTCCACACAGGTGCTCACAAAATCAACAATGCTATTGGCCAGATTTTGTTAGCCAAACGTTTGGGTAAAAAGAGAATCATCGCAGAAACAGGTGCTGGTCAGCATGGCGTCGCTACGGCGACAGTTTGCGCGCGTTTCGGCATGGAGTGTATTGTATACATGGGGCAAGTCGATATGGAGCGCCAAGCATTGAATGTAGCGCGTATGGAGTTGTTGGGAGCAAAAGTTGTTGCTGTGACTGGTGGACAGGCCACTTTGAAAGAGGCTGTAAACGAGGCACTTCGTGATTGGGTTTCTTCCGTTGGACACACCCACTATATTTTGGGATCTGCATTAGGATCGCATCCATTTCCCATGATGGTTCGAGATTTTCACCGCGTGATAGGGGTCGAAGCACGTGAACAAATTATGGAGCAGGAAGGACGATTACCGGACATGCTGGTCGCCTGCGTCGGAGGGGGTTCCAATGCTATAGGATTGTTCCATCCATTTATTGAAGACGAGGATGTCCGCATGATTGGCGTTGAAGCAGGGGGGGATGGGATCATTCCAGAGCGACACGCAGCAAGATTCCAAGGTGGAAAGCTTGGAGTTCTCCAAGGCTCTAAGACTTGGTTGTTGGCCAATGATGATGGCCAGATCGAACTTACCCACTCGGTGAGTGCTGGGTTGGATTATGCCGCTGTGGGCCCCGAGCACGCCTACCTTAAGGATATCGGGCGTGCTGAGTACACATATGCGACAGATGATGAGGCTCTTGCAGCTTTCAAAGAGTTATCTGAGACCGAAGGTATTTTGCCGGCACTCGAGTCATCTCATGCCATCGCCTATATTTCTAAAATAGCTCCTGATCTTCCTGATGACACGATTATTATTGTCAACCTATCGGGCCGTGGCGACAAAGACGTCGAGCAAGCTGCAAAGTATCTGTTGGGTTGAATTCTTAAAACTAACAAGCTGTGTCTCGCACCATTGGCATCATCTCAGGCTCCGGGATTTATCCCGAGGAGTTTATGTCTGCTGCTAGGGCTAAATCTGGCGGTGCGCGACTAGTGATGGCAGCATTCAAAGGAGAGACTCGTCAAGAGTTAGCTGATCGTGCAGACGCCTGTGCGTGGTTCCGTGTTGGACAGCTTGGTAAAGTCATAAAATTTCTTGGAAAAGAAGGCGCTACGGAAGCGGTTATGGTTGGTCAGATTGCGCCGCGCAACCTGTTTGATCTGCGCCCAGATGTGCGCACAGCAATGCTACTGGCTCGA
>JABHEX010000232.1 GCA_018676385.1 Akkermansiaceae bacterium | reverse complement strand
ACCCTATATGAGTGGAAGCAGTACATATGATGGCAGCAGCTACAAAGCGGAACTGGGCCTCTCCCCTGACACTTTATTAGCTAGCACTGAACCCTATGCCGGTGCAGTGCGAGCGTTGTATGAAATTGAAACAGTGACATATTCGCCTGAAGTAAAGCAGCTTTTTGGTGACCTACGCTATGTCCTACCCTCTCGGTACACAACTCAACAAATGAATCGAGTCAATCAGCCGGGCTACCTTTATATGCTGAGTTATATCCCTCAATCCGAACGCGAGCATTGGCGGGGCGCACCGCATTCGTGGCAAAAACGTCCACTCTTCCGCGATAGAGGTATTCCGATCATTAATGATATGCGTCAGTACATGGTCAACTTCGTAAAAACCGGTAATCCCAATAGTATCGGCTTACCAGATTGGCCGTCGGTAGCTGCCGGTAAAGTACCTTGGATGATGTTCGGTGATGAGCCGAAGGTCAAACTCGATGTGTGGCAAGAAAAACTCGATTTACTACAGTCTGTCTATGAACATCGTATACACCCATTGGTGCCGCAATGATCAGAGTCAAACGTTCACATTTAGTATGCATTGCACTGTTAAGCCTAAGCGTCTGTGGTATCGCTTATGGCAAAGATCGAGTTCACTTTTTAATTCCTGGCGGTGCCGGAGGCGGCTGGGACATGACTGCGCGGGCGGTCGGCGAGTCATTGTCCCGTTCGGGTATTATTGAAACGGCCTCATACGAGAACCTATCTGGCGGCGGTGGCAGTCGCGCGATTGCGCACCTGATTGAGACTGCGCCAAGACAGACCAATACTCTGATGGTTAATTCATCATCGTTCATTCTTCGTTCACTGCTTAATAAATTCCCCTACAGCCATCGTGACTTGACGCCAGTAGCCAGTGTGATCGCTGACTATGGTGCCTTTGTTGTTCGTGTCGATTCACCCTATCTCGTATGGCAGGATGTTATTGATGATTATCTTAAAGATTATCGTCGAGTCAATATTGCTGGCGGCTCATCCCGCGGTAGCACGGATCATGTTGTTGCTGCCCTAGCCTTTTCTAAATCGAATCTAGATATTAGCCGTCTCAAATATATTCCCTACAATGCTGGTGGGCAGGCCATGGTGGGTTTATTGTCCGGCGAATGCCAACTACTCTCAACAGGCCTCAGTGAAGCTGCCGCATTAGCTAAGCAGGGGGAAGTTCGTATTCTTGCTATTACTGCTCCAAAACGATTATCGCTGTTTCCAGATGTGCCAACACTAAAAGAGCAGGATGTCGATGCGGTGTTTGCCAATTGGCGAGGCTTTTTTGCACCACCTGATGCTAGCCAAAAAAATGTAGAGGAGTATGGGCAGTTGATCCAGGAATTACTCGAGCTCGAAAGATGGCAGAAATTGCGAGCTGATCGTGGCTGGTCTCACTTATATTTGGGCGGCAGTGACTTCGATGATTTTCTTAGGGAACAAGAGGTGGAGCTTTCCATGCTTCTCGATAAATTAGGATTACTCAATAAATGACAAATTTCTTTGATAACAAAGACCGCGTAGGCGCCTCTCTTATTTTGGCTTTCTCACTGTTCTATCTGCGAAGTTCATTGTCTATTCCAGTAGATTCATTCGATGCTGAGATTGGGTTCACTTCAAAAACACTGCCCATCTTCTTGGGTTCATGTGCGCTTGTCATTTCATTATTGTTATTGTTTATTTCCTTTTTCCAGTCTGAGGGGCAGTCTATTTCGAAGGGCGCACGTGACTATGACTGGAAACCAGTACTGGGTTTAATCCTACTAATGGCTGCTTATGTCATGCTATTTAGTTATCTGGGCTTTGTGCTCGCAAGTGCTCTGTTCTTGCAGTCAGCATTCGTTCTCTTGGGAGAGCGTAGGCTTCTAGTCAGTATTTCAGTGTCACTGGGCCTAGTATTATTCTTGTGGCTACTATTGACTCACGTTTTTGGTTTATACCTTGATGGAGGCACTCTTTATCGAGTGTTTGTGAGCTAGCGTGATAGATGGGATTTTAATTGGATTACAAACAGCCTTTACCCCCATCAATTTGTTGATGGTTCTAGTCGGTTGTTTTGCCGGAACATTTATTGGTATGTTACCTGGACTGGGCCCTGTATCTGCTATCGCACTGATGATTCCAGTCACCTACGGCTTAGATCCGGCCTCAGGTTTAATACTGATATCTGGCGTCTACTATGGCGCCGTATTTGGCGGCTCTACCTCTGCGATTCTCATTAATGCTCCGGGTGTTTCGGGAGCCGTCGCAACGGCATTTGATGGATACCCCATGGCGCAGAGTGGTAATGCCGGCAAGGCCCTCGCCATAGCAGCCTATAGTTCGTTTGCTGGCGGCACTATCGGCGCCATACTCTTGTTGCTATGCGTTCCTTTTCTTGCCAGCGTTAGCCTCAGCTTTCAATCGTCAGAATACTTTGCTTTGATGGTCTTTGGCTGCACTGCAGTTGCAGCCTTTTCTGGAAAAGGTCAGGTATTAAAGGCCGTTTTAATGACATTGGTGGGATTAATACTTGCAACCGTGGGAGAAGATCCGTCGGGTGCTCAACGACTCACCTTTGGTAATCCCGAGTTATCAGATGGCATCAGTTTCCTCTTGTTGTCGATGGCCACATTTGCGCTTGCCGAGGCCCTGTCTATGATTTTAAAGGGGAGGTCTAAATCAAACGATAGTGAATCTGAGGAAATGGCTAACGTTAACTTTAAGTCGCTTAAGCTAAGTCGAGACGAGATAAAAGAAATTGCAATGCCCGTTGGCCGATCTTCTGTGTTGGGTTTTTTAGTTGGGGTGTTGCCGGGTGCAGGCGCGACAATTGCGTCATTTTTAGGCTACGGAATGGAGCGTAACCTCGCATCGCAAGAGCAAAAGAAACGATTTGGCAAAGGTAGCCCTATCGGATTGGCCGCACCTGAAACCGCAAATAATGCTGCATCGACCGGCTCATTTGTACCACTTTTAACGTTAGGGATTCCTGGGTCTGCCACTACTGCAATCATGCTTGGTGCACTATTATCTTATGGCGTCCAACCGGGACCAAGACTTTTTATTGATAATCCGACAGTCTTTTGGTCGGTTATTGTTTCAATGTATCTTGGCAATATTGTGCTACTGATACTCAACCTGCCTTTGATTCCCTATATAGCCAAAATATTGCAAGTGCCTCGTCAGTTTTTAACACCTATTATTTTGTTCCTTTCCCTAATGGGTGTGTATTTGGTTTCATTTAACTCCGCTGAGCTATCAATAATGTTGGTGATAGGCGTCATTGCCTTGGTTTTTCGGATCTTAGAATATCCCCTTGCGCCCATGCTTCTGGGTTTTATCCTTGGGGGTATGCTTGAAGATAATTTACGCAGAGCACTACTAATATGGGACGGTAGTTACGATTTTCTTTGGCAGCGCCCGATCACAGCCACCATAATGATGGTGACGGTGATCGTGCTCCTAACACCTGTGTTTAGTGAAATATTCAAACGTGCATCAGGAAAGCGATAAACTAACCCCAGGTATCAAGCTATCTAGCTACCTGATTGAATATGGGTAGATAGTGCTCGGATAACACCACGCACTTCGGCAAGCCCCTTGAGTCGACCAATACCCGAATAGCCGGGATTCACAGTTTTTCCTATGTCATCCATCATCTGATGACCATGGTCAGGCCGGATAAAGATCTCGCTTCGCGCATTTTGCCCGCGCCCTTCGCGCTTATGCTCTTCCGTTAGTAGCTCACGAATTACGCTAACCATATCAATATCGCTGTCTAAATGATTGGCTTCATAAAAAGAGCGTTGCTCATTTTTATCGCGGCTTACTCCACGTAAGTGTGCGAAATTGATTCGAGATCCAAATCGTCGCGCCATAGCAGGCAGATCATTATCTGGCCGACTTCCATAGGTACCGACGCAGAGTGTAATCCCGTTGGAGGAACTAGGTTGCTGAGCGAATAGCCTATTCAGATCATCCGCTGTACAGATAATCCTCGGTAGACCAAACATATCTCTTGGAGGATCGTCCGGATGAATCGCGAGTTTCACACCCAGTTTCTCGGCCTTTGGTAATACATGAGAGAGAAATCTATCGAGGTTATCCCTGAGTTCTGCATGGCCAATATGGAGATATTGCGCCAGCGCTTTTTTGAAATCGTCAAGGCTATAGCTATCAGTCATTTTTCCCGGTAGTCCTGCGATAATATTGTGCGTTAAACGCTCAGACTCCTCTGGCGACATCTGTTGATAGACCTCTCGAGCCTCGTTGATTTCGGCCTCTGTGTAGTCGGCGTCAGCGTCAGCTCTCTGCAAAATATAGAGATCGAATGCTGCAAACTTTGTTTGATCGAAGCGCAGTGCATAGGCGCCTGTATTTAATTTATAAGCAAGGTCAGTGCGGGTCCAGTCAATGACTGGCATAAAGTTGTAACAAATAGTTTTGATTCCACATGCAGCGAGATTTTCCATCGACTTTGACCAATTATCAATGCTGGCCTGACATCCATCTCGCCCTAACTTAATATCTTCATGTACCGGAATACTTTCAACGACAGACCAAGTTAGAGGACTTTGTTTTTTATTTCCCGATTCAATTAGATTTTGATGTTTACGTATCTCATCAATTGTCCAGATCTCCCCGATTGGCACATGGTGCAGTGCGCTAACGATATCAGTTGCGCCTGTCTGCCTTATATCAGAAATAGTAACGGGATCATTTGGGCCAAACCATCTCCATGATTCACGCATAGTACATACCCTTAGTAGACTTACTAGGTATATCAGTTTCATTTAATACGTCAGTTATTGCGATACTAACATCGTTATCTGACAATGTTTCATAGGCTCGAGTGACAGCTGCCATAAAGCTAGAGGAGTCCATAAAACTGAATTTATCAGCGCCAATAGCCTTTAAAAATTGT
>JABHEX010000231.1 GCA_018676385.1 Akkermansiaceae bacterium | reverse complement strand
CCGGCTTGGCTTCAAGGTTGATCGATTTTAACGTCGGCTGATCCGCGTATGAGAAACTCAAATTAGAGAAAACAACATGACCAACGACGGGTTGCTGGAGCTCGATGCCGTTGGTTGCGTGCACTTCGTCATCTTCGTCAAGAATTGTAAACACCCGCTCAGCTGCGGCACGGGATGATTGGGTCATTTGGTTGAGTTGATGAAGCCGACCGAGAGGATCGTAGAGCGCCCAAATAATAGTGAAAAATTCTAACAATACTGTGCCATCTAGCCCATGATAGTAAATCTGCCATGCTCCTACACCAAGTACGAGTGTGTATCCGATCGAATTGAAAAAACTCATGCTAGGTGAATAGAGAGCCCACGCCTTCATGACGATTAAGTTAGCATCACGAACTTTGGCGGATGACTCATTAAAGCTGGCATGTTCATCGTCTTCGGCGGCATAAGATTTAATTTGGCGGATGCCGGCGATGTTATCGTGCAGCATTGCGTTCATTTCCCCTGTGGCTTTTCTGACAATCCGATACCGACCAGAGGCATGGCGGGTGTAAAGCCACGCGCCTAAAATTAGCAGTGGAATAGGAGCCAGAGCTGAGAGTGCTAAAATGGGAGATCGGGTGATCAGAAAAATGGTGACAATTAGAATTTGAAGAATTGCTACTAAGCCTTGCTCGATGCCATCGATTAATACGCGTTCCATTTGCGGTACGTCTTCTGCTACTCGAGTCATGATATCACCTGTGCGGCGCTCATCGAACCACTTAAGTCGGAGGCGCTGTAATTTATTGTAAAGTTGTGATCGAAGATCAAATATTGCTTTTTGCTCAAAGGTGTTGTTTATCAAAATCCTTAAAAAATTGAAAAAATCGCGTAAAAAGAAAGCTACGAGCACCACTGCGATGAACGGAATGAGCTTGTCAATTTGACCACCATCGATGACTTCTCGCTTAACACGCCCAGTCATCATAGGAAATGCCAGAAGCATAAGAGTCATGAGAATGGCACAAATTAGCTGAGCAGTTGCAAGTCGAGGATACTTGCCGAGGTAGGAAAATATACGTAAAATGATCTTCATAAATGGCGTGTGAACGCTAAGCGCAGGGCGACCACGTGTAAAGACAAGGAAAAATAACAGCACATTCGTTAAATTTGGTGTTGTCTTAGCCCCCCAACACCCACTAGCTTGAGCCTCACACACTTAAATCCCAAAGTCCACACCTACTATCTATGTCAAAAATATTTGGAACTATCGCGGTCGTCCTCTTAGCTGCTGGGGCATTCATTGCTCACAAGAATCAGGAAGCCTACAAAAAAGAAATTGTTACTCATCAAGGTGAGGAAGCTACAAAGAAAAGCACTACCGAAGAATACAACGGTCAAGTGACTCTCCTCAAAGTGGCTGATGAAGCACGCCAAGGTGAAGTCGATAAGGAGGCATCTGTCGCCAAAGTCCTTGATGAAGTATCCGGTAAATTTGATGCGGCGAAGAAAAAAGTGGCTAATCTGAAGAATCTTCATCAGCAAAATGAAACTGAAATTGCATCTGCGGAAGAAGCTCTCAAAGGGCTACCTGACCCTGGAGTGCTGATCCCCAAGATTAAGCGTATGACCAGCGAGCTTACACAGGCGACTAGTGGTATTGCATCTGAGGAAGCTAAATTGGCAAACCTCGTTAGCAATGACGCCAATGGCAAAGCTCGCATCAAAGTGATGCGTGACCGCATCGCGATGCAGACCACCGGAAGATCTTTTCCTGATCTTAAGACTAGCATCAGATCTGTATACCGTAACTGGGGGTTTGTTATTCTTACATCAGGAGACAAGCAGGGAGTCATCAGTGGATCTACGCTTGATGTAGTTCGTGGTGGTGAAGTCATCGCCAAACTTAAGGTGACTGCTGTTGAGTCAGGAACCGCAGCTGCTGATATTGTTCTCAATTCCGTTACCGAGGGAACAGAGGTCCGTTCTGGTGATAAAGTCGTTCCTGAGAAAGAGCAGGCACAACTTGCCAATGATGCTGCGGCCGCAATCAATTAAGCTGCATTGTTAACACTCACGAAAGATCAACACACTACACACCTAAGTAATTCACATTAATTAACGTATTATGAAAGCTATACTTTACATCGTCGCTATCGTTGCCATCGCCGCCGGGGGATGGTTCTCCTATGATAGTAAGACCAAATTTACAGATCTGAAGAAAAGCCGTGAGGCTTTGCACACCGAAAATGAAAACCGCAAGGCTCTGATCCGCACCAAAAAGAAAGAGGCCAAAGACATGGAAGGCCAACTTCAGGCGGCCAAAGAAAAGAGAGTTAACACCGAGGCAGAGCTCGACAACAAAAAGAGTAGTCTGAGCCTCGCTAAAGGTGAAGCGGCATCATGGCAGAGTAAGATCGACGAGCAGCAGGAGCAGCTTGATGGTTATGCCAAGACCCAAAAAGAAATTCAAGATAAGTTCAAAGAGCAGTTAGGTGGACGCAAAGTTGCGATGGTTGAAATCCCCGGCTTGGTCAAGAAGCTTGAGGATGACCTGAGGACAGCTAATCGTAAGCTAGAAGAGCTTCAGTCACTAACTGATGCTGCTGGGAAGCGTGTTGCGTCTAACAACGCCGCAATCAGCGATCTCGATGCCCGGATGATTAAGCGTGCCGAGCGCATTCGAGCTAATGCATTGCAGGGTGTCATAACTGCTGTAAACCATGACTGGGGATTCGCTGTTGTAAGCGTGCCCAAAAAGATGCCGATTGATGATACGTCTCAACTCATCGTCATGCGCGGCAATTCCTTTGTCGGCCGTCTAAAAATCAATGCCATTGAAGCAGGCAGTGTTGTGGTTGATGTTTTGTATAAAACCATGACTCCTGGTATGGTTGTCCAGCCTGGAGATGCTGTTGTGCTTGAGAAACCGATAACTAACTAGGCGGGTAACTACCGTATTTGTTTTGCTAAAACGGAGTCCATAAGGACTCCGTTTTTTTAGTCTCAGCACTTACCTTATAAAGCGTTGCTGTAGGTTCTTCAAAATATCCTGTAAGTCCTTAGCTTCATTCATCAGTGCAATCATATGCTCAGGGGAGAGATCAGGTTGGGCGAGCTTGGCACGAATGGCGGCCTCCTTATTCTGAAAATGAGTGCTGACTAGCATTGCCGTTGTTTCCTCAGCAGCACGCAGAGCATCAGCTGGAGTTTCGCTTCCCATGATTTTACGAAGAGCAATTTGGTCTTCTTCAGGCATCGATATGATAAAAGCTTGTGCTGCTGATGGCTTAGATGCATCAGGTGATTTTTGGAGGATGTTTCGTAGTATTGATCCACCAGCCAGGGAATTCAGTGGTTCAATGAGTGATTCAAGCTGTTCTCCTAGCCAATCCTGGGCCTCCTGTGATGTTAATGCGAGGTGGCAGAGACCAGCTACTGATCCATTAATCTCAGTGGGGAGTGCTTTCTGAGGTATGGCCTTTTCGTCACGTGAGCGTTGCCGTTTTTGGTAGAAGCTGGCTTTGACAGCATCTTTCTCAGCTTGGATTACGCCGCCACGAAGTTCTTCGGCACCGATACCAAGACGTGTAGCGACTTGATTGATTAATGCTTCCTTGGTCATTTTATCACCCACATGAACGATTAGTGCTGCAAGCTCGTTGGCTAGCGCTGCTCGCTCACGCACGGAATTTAAATCTCGGATGCTTGTTTCATGTGCTAGTTTTACAGCAAAATATTCTTGGGCTGAGTCTACCAGTTTCCGAAAAGCGTCTACGCTTTGGCTCTTAATTAAGGAATCTGGATCTTCGCCTTGAGGCATTTTGACCATTCGAACATGGATGCCTTCGGGTGCTAGAATTGCGAAGGCTTTATCTGCAGCCGCGAATCCGGCAGAATCTGCATCAAAACAGATGACTACGTCGCTGGTATAGCGTTTCAGGAGGCGTGCATGATCTGGCGTACATGCTGTTCCTTGGGTAGCAATGGCACTGGTGATTCCGTTTTCGTGGCAAGCAATGACATCAAGTTGTCCTTCGCAGAGCAGGGCAAATTTGTCTTTGGTCATACTCCTTCGAGCCTTGTCCAAGGCAAAAAACACCTTAGACTTTTTGAATAAGATAGTCTCGGGAGAGTTGATATATTTGCCTGTGTTTGGGTCATCACGGAGCTGTCTTCCAGAAAAAGCGATAATATCTCCATAGTCATTATGGATTGGAAACATCAGGCGGTCCCTGAAGCGCACATAGATGCCGCCTTGTGCACTGTTCTGATCCTTGAGTGCTGCAAGACCACTATCGCATAATTCACGCCCTGAGAAACTCTGCTCACGTGCCCAGTCGAGAAACACATTTGGGTTACTAGGCATCCAACCAATGACCCAGCGCTCTGCCATGCCCTTGCCGTAGCCACGAGACTTGAGGTATTCACGTGCGTGTTGTGCATCGGGTGATTGTAGCAGCAGGCTGTGCATGTGCCGTGCCCATTGGTTGTGAAGGTCCAATAGCCGTGAGCGTTTTTTCTTTCGCTTATCGGCTTCTGGATCATATGTCTCTTCTTGAATTAT
>JABHEX010000230.1 GCA_018676385.1 Akkermansiaceae bacterium | reverse complement strand
TAAAAAATGGTGATCATGAAACCGCGCTCGAGCACCTTAATCAATCGCTGGAAACTAACGCCACAAGTAATAAGACCATCGTTGTCAAGGCACTGGCTCTACACTCGCTCGATCGTAGTGAGGAGGCGCTGGTTATACTCAACGACCTTCTCGTCGTTGACCCGCTCGACCATGGGGCGGTTGTCATCAAGGTGTTTATCGAAAGTGGCGAACTGCAACTTCCTGCGAGCTCGCGCAACGATGCGCAAACCGCACTCGATCTTGCGTTTGATCTCGCCGACTGTGGACATATTGCTGAGGCTATCAGGCTGTTGCGGGCGCATCTCGCAAATGACACAGAACCTGTGGAGGTGCCCAACCCGCTGGAGCGTACTCCGATGGTTCATTATGCTTTAGCGTGGCTAGAGTATCGACGAGGCGACGAGTCAGCCAGCTCGCTTCAAGTGGCGCGGGCGTGCTCACCTGACTTTCTTTTTCCATCTAGAATTCATGAATGCTGCGCTCTCGAATGGGCGGTGCAACAATCGGGCAACGACCGTAATGCTGGCTATGCCTTGGGTAATTACTACTACGATAAAAAACGTCATGAGCACGCGATTCATGTTTGGGAGGTGGCGGCCAAAACTGAATCTGATCTTGCCACAATCGATCGTAACTTGGGTATCGCCTATTGGAATTCCCGTGGTGACGGCGAGGCGGCGCGTCAAAGTTATGAGCGCGCCCTGAGTATGGACGAGAGTGACTCTCGGCTGATTGCCGAGTATGTGCAACTTCGCGGTAAGCTCGGAGATTCTGCTGTGGAGCGCCTTCAATTCCTCGAAGAGCACCAAGATTTGGTTCTCGAGCGCGACGATGCAACTGTAGAATTGGCAACACTGTACAATCAAACGGGCCAGCCAGAAAAAGCTCGTGAGCTGCTGACTTCAAGGAGTTTCCACCCGTGGGAAGGCGGTGAAGGTAAGGTGCTGCGCCAATACACCGAGGCTCACCTTCAACTCGGAAGATTGGCACTTGATCAGCTGGCTGCAAAAGAAGCTCTCGATCACTTTGAATTGGCAATTCAAACACCAGATAGTTTAGGAGAAAAATACCATCCGCTTCAAGCCAAGGCCGACGTGACATACTGGCAGGCAATGGCAATGAAAACACTTGGTCACGATGACGAAGCGCAGCGGAGGTTTGAATTGGCAGCCAGTGAATCCGGCGACTTCCAGTCTATGGCTGTTACGGAGTTTTCCGAGCTTACCTACTATAAGGCGTTATCTCTGCACCAGTTGGGTCGGGCTGATGAGGCTCGTGACGTGCTTGAAGCGATGCATACATATGCAACTGAGGAGCAATCTGTTCCCGCCACTATTGACTACTTTGCGACGTCACTACCAAACTTACTCGTCTTTGAGGAAGATCTTGATATTGAAAAACAAAAGATGTTAGATGGGCTTATCAAGCTCGCTGAGCAGGGGTTGCGACAAATCTGACGTGTGATGAAGCCGTTTTAAAGTCGTGTTTGATGGCTACGGGCAATGCAGCATGAACTCTGCATCCTGAAGTGGTCTGCCATTGACGAGTATGCCAATTTTATGAACTCCGCTGTAGTGCCTACGTGTGCTGATTTTTTTGAACGCGTGTGCCTTTTTGATGGTGACCGATTGTTTTGGGCGAAGTCGTAAGTTTTTCCATTTGAAGACCTTGGTGTTGGTTTTTCCATTTGCGCGTATGTAGTGCACTGAGTAGTCGATTACCACATGCTGTTTGGCATTTGTTTCAGAGATGATCTTGGCAATGATCTCTAATGAATCACCAAGCATTAGATGGGCTTGGGAAAGTTGTGGGCCGATGACATTAAGTCTCGGCTTTGAGGTGAATCCGAGTAGCGGAAACACACCGGGGTATCCTTCCTTTACCAGCGTGCGTGTGGCGTGCCGGATGATCCAATCGCGGCACGATACATTATCGATTTGCCAGCGGTGGCAGGTGGTAATGACTACATCAGGATGGTCTTTTGAAATATCGTTTAGGTTGTTAGCGACTGATTTCCTGACGTAATCGGATGGATCATCTTTCAGGTTTTCTAACAAACTAATCACTGGTGTGGGGTCCTGAACATATGCAGAGAGATGTTTTCCCCAAGGTAACCGCGGGCGGCATCCTTCCGATGCTAGTCTGCGAACATGCTCGTTGTGGTCCATGCACCAGATTTGAAGCTGCAGGTAGGTTTCTTCTTGGTGTGTTTCAATAAAAGGCCGAATAGCAAACTCTGCCGTGAATAAGGGGGTGAGATATCGTAATAATGGTAGTGCTATTGCTGGGTGATTAAGTCCGTATTCTGCGACATAATCTATCAGTGGCCATGCGGCAAATAGCATCAATGCATCGTCGCCGTCATGCTGTATCCAGTGCTCCCTGACCTTTCCTAGGATATCAGCTGTTTGAGGAAACGATTCTGGCAAATGCCTAGCCATCACGGCAATCATGTGTCGCACTCTGTCTTTTAGCTCCAGCGTATGTAGAGCTGACATTGCGTCGCGATAAAATAATTCTTCTGGAAAATTGGCGCCAGAAGCGAGTAATACCTTGCTGATTCGTTGTACGGCGGATTCGCCGATGCCATCCTTCATGAGTATGCTTCGTGCCATTTTCTGATTAGGGATCATGGCAAAGCATTTTCAACCTCAGAGCAAGGTGATTCTGTTATGAATCATTTTTACTAAATTAGATTGGTGATCCACGCACAGCCATAAGGTGGTAATTTAAGATGGGTGTCATGGTTGCTGTATGACTTATCGCTGAGTAAATCACTCCAGCGCTCTGTTGTTATGAGATTGAGTTCAACAAGCGGAATCTGTTGGGGTGTATCAGAAATATTATGGATGGCAAAAATAGACTGTGAGCGGTCTAGGCTTTCGCGCCAGAATGCAAATATATGATCACCAAAATGGAGTGTGTATTGAGTTGCATTTGGGTGGAAGGCAGCCTGTCTTTTGCGGATGCTGATAATGCGACGTAATTCATCAAATAGTTTGCGGTGATGAAGATCATCATCATTAAGTATTTTTTCAAGGTGTTGGTGATTCCACTTATAACGATTGATGGTGCGCGCCTGTCCTGATTCAGCCATGCCCTGCAGATCGTTTTCAGTTCCTAAAAGACTGTGGATGTAAAATGCTGGTAGACCCTCGAGTGCGAGCATAATTGTGTGCGCGGTAATGAATCGATTCAGCTGCCACTGGTCTTTTCCGTTATCAATGGTTCCCGCCATGGCACTATAAAGTGAGATGTTGGCCTCGTATGGTTTGAGGCTACCGTCGGGCATTCGGCGCATCGATATTTCACCGCCAAAATCACGAATAGTCGAGAGTAGGCTGTCATGCTCTTTTTTTGTTAGCAGCCCCTCGGCTGGACGCAGGCCTATACCGTCGTGAGAGGCTATGAAATTGAGGTAAGCGCGGCCCCTTCGAGCTGGGGGCATTGACATCATCCATTTTTTGAGGTGCTGGCAGTTACCGCTGAGCATTGTATGAAGCAGCAGGGGAGGGAGTGAGAAATTGTAAATTAAATGAGCTTCATTGCCATTGCCAAAATAAGTTAGGTTTTCTTTATTGGGGACATTAGTCTCAGTGATGATAATTGCTGCAGGCTCTAACTGCTCAATAATTAGGCGAAGTAAGCGAATGAGCTCATGAGTTTCCGGTCTATGAACGCAATTGGTTCCATCCTCTTTCCATAGAAATGCGACGGCATCGAGCCGGAAGATGTGAATGCCTTTATCGAGGTATAGCTGGATGATGTGTATAATTTCGAGGAGTACATCTGGGTTTGCAAAATTAAGATCGACTTGGTCTTCGCCAAATGTGCACCAGACTTCCTTTTCGCCATTGTTGGTTTGTACGGTGGTAAGCAGTGGTGTGCTTCGAGGTCTAACAACCTTTTTGAGATCCTTAAAATCTGACCCCTCTACAAAATAATCTTTTCCTGGTGAGGTGTTGGATAAGAAATTTTTAAACCAAGCTGATTCACGTGAGCAATGGTTGATCACTAGGTCGGCCATGATATTAAAATGTTTTGTGAATCGCTCAATGTCATGCCAGTCGCCATGTTCTTGATTAACTGTAGTGTAATCAATAACTGAGAAACCATCATCCGAGCTGTATGGATTAAATGGTAGAATGTGTATGTTGTTAATCTGCTGTTTGAGATTGAGATGGAAAAAATTATAAAGTGTGAGTAACGGAGGTTCGGTTTCTTTTTTAATCGAGTCCGCATAGGTAATCGCCATGATGTCTTGTTCGTCCCACTTATTGGGTATGCATGTTGAATCGATGATTTTTTTTGCCAGAGGTGTTGCTTTGAAGATTTGTTGGGTGATTTCAGCGGTATGTGATTCCCCGTAGATGTTGCGAACCCGTTCTTCGACTCCTTGTCGTACTTGCGCGACTTTGGTGTGTTGCATCAAGTCATAACTTGCATCTTTTCCATATTCGAGCCGGTCAGCCTCGACTGCGTCCAGAAGCATATCCATGATGTTGGGTTCTGCGGCCAAGACTCTTTTCCAGCTGGGCATGAATGGTGTGTCCATCGATGAGTCTGGGTCCAAGAAGTCGTTTCCAGCTTGCATGATATTTTCTGCAAAAACCTCTATGGCATGTCCCTCGGAATGCATGTCATAAGCTAAACCATTGATTGTAGCATCGCTGTGATAGCTATCGACCAAATCAAGGGCGATCCTGAAATAGGTTGCTTTGATCGTACGGATTCTCTCCTTAGTGAAAACCTCTCCTTGAGTAGCCATTTTGCGATAGAGCGATTTTGCAATATCACAGCTCATTTTTGATAGTCCCTTAGTTTTGTCGTCGAGAGACAAGTCCTGATGTTTGTGATCATAGGTATCAGCAACATCAACTTGGCAAATTTGATTGGTTGCATAGTTGCGTTGCATCTCGGATAACGTACCCATTTCCAATCCCCAATCAGATGGAATACGGATATCCTCGATAACATCGCGCGATAATGAAAATTCGCCAGCCAGCGGGTAGCGGAAGCTGTCTAGAAAATCGAGATAGTCATTAGGACCACATACTTTTTTAAGAGCTCGCAAGAGTGGAGTGACCAGTAGCCTGCAAGCACGACCATTCATCGAGTTGTTTGCTATGCGTGCGTAGTATCCTTTACAGAATTTATAACTGAGTGCGGGGTTTGCCACGGGGTAAATCAGGCGAGCCAAGAGATCACGGTTATAGGTCAGAATATCGCAGTCGTGGATGGCGACGGTGTCCGCTTTTCCTGATGCCAAAATGTAACCAAACATATACCACACATTACGACCTTTTCCGGCCTCAAGTGGCGCGAGGCCTTTTTTGTGGAGTAACTGATCGATTTCTCTAAGGCGTGGCCCGTCGTTCCAAAGGATGTCTGGTTTTTGTGGTAAACGGTCAAAAAACTGGAGTGCTTTTTTAAATTGTTTTTCGTTGGCACGATCTAGACCAACGACGATTTGATCTAGGTAGGAGACGTTTGATAATTCATCGACGATTGAACTTAATGCTGGTCCCTCTAGCTCAGAATATAGTGACGGGAGAATGAGTCCCATCGGTGTGGTATTGCTTATCTCAATTAGCTCTTCTTCGAGTTGCTCTAGTGGTCTTTGGTTGAGTTGATGAAGAGTTGTGACGACGCCGAATTGATGAAAATCTCCCATGGTGATAGATGATGTTAGTGATTTAGTTTATGAATTAAGGTGATGATGGCATCATTCCATCCTTTTGATGATGGATGCTTAGCGTGAATAACTTGTGGGGCCTCAACTTGGATTTTGAATCCATCTGAGTGTGGTATGACGATGGCTATATCGGCAGACTCAAGCATCGACTGATCGTTTGCGCTGTCGCCAATTGCGACTGTTGTCCATGGTGATATTGGGAATTGTGCTTTGTAGAGTTCGCGTGTGATCATGAATCCATCTGCCTTATCGGCTCTCCCCATCAGGTGGATGAATTTACCTCCGCGTAGCGTCCGAATTCCTTTAGCCTCAAGCTGTGTAGAAAATTTTTCCCATTGTGTTTCAGAATCGTGCCATAATATGGGTTCTGATACGTGTCGCTGCACAGCCATTAGGGCATCGGTATGATTTAATCCTGTTTTTTCTGATAACTCTGAAACGGACCAATCGTTAAAGCCCTCAAAGGCATAACCGTGTCTTGCGCGTGCAGTATGGGCTTGTTCAAGAATGTATTCTCGAGATAAACCTGTTGTTAGGGTTTTGTAATCAGTCCTGTGTTCCCATGCTTGCTGTTTGGATGGCTTGCAAAATGCCGATAATTGCGAACCATGTGGAACGGCGACAATGCCTCCGTTTTCAGCAATTAGAGGTGTGTTTAGCTTTAGCTCCTTTGCAATTGATTCTAATTCAGCAAGAGTTTTGCTTGAGTTCAAAACTAAAAAGAAGCCGAGATTTTTGATTTTTTCAACTGCTTCCAGAGCTTCTGTGAATTGATAATTCTTATCGATGAGGCTGGCATCAAGGTCAGTGACGATAAGTAGTTTTTTCATGGGTGGTAGTCGCTTGTCTCAATATCGCATGATTAATACTATTTGAGTGGATCTGTCGGTGGTAAAGCTACCTAGCAAGCACAATGCCATGACGCTAAATTTCTCATTGTGGTTATTTATTGTGTAATGATCACGCATCGACATTTCAGCAAATCCAGTGAATGCTCATCGGCATGTCGATCACTGAGCATCATACAGAGCTACTTTCTCCTGCGGGAAATTGGGATTGCGCGCGTGCAGCGGTAGCGAATGGTGCGGATGCTATCTTTTTTGGACTACCGAAATTCAATGCTCGGATACGTGCGGACAACTTCACTGAGGCCGATCTGCCTGAGCTGATGGGTTTTTTGCATAAACATGGGGTGCGTGGATTTGTTACCATGAACACGCTGATCTTTACGGGGGAGCTGCAGGCGGCTGAGGCGCAGTTACGGTTATTGGAGGAATGTGGAGTTGATGCTATTATC
>JABHEX010000019.1 GCA_018676385.1 Akkermansiaceae bacterium | reverse complement strand
TAATACGGGCTTCATCTGATGGTGAGGCCCGTTTTTTATGTCTGGATACTAATTATATCCACTGGGCATCCCTCCACGGCTTGCTCAAGATCATTTAGATCTTCATCGAATCCATCGGCGATTTGAAACACGCCCTGTTGGGATGAGCTGAGTAATTGGGCTAGCCCATCTTCATCCATATGAAAATATTGGGGAGCAACATCCGCACACAGTTTGCAACCAATGCACTCAGGCTTTTTATGACGGATTTTGATCATTCCTAAACCTTATGCGTCCTCGACTTTGAAAAGTTTGTCATTAGTGCGTATTTTACCATCAACTTTAAGCGTCAACGTCTGCCCGTTAACACACACATCTGATTCAATCATATCGCCATTTTCCTGAAGAACTCGCATTTCCTCGACCTTGCCCTCAATGACACCTGTCGTGTCACCTATAACGAGAATATCATCTCCTAAACTAAGTTTGGTTGCCGACGATTTAATTTCAATCACTCCAGCTTTACCATATGCGTGGGCTACGCTCCCAACCAGCACTTTGCGGCGTTTTGATTTATTCCCATAGTCAGCTGACCACCCTTGTTCACGCCCAAGGTAGTAGCCGCTAGATAGCCCGCGGTTGTATACCCCCTCAAGCTCGGGGTAGATTGACTGTACAAATTCTTTACTAAAGCTTCCCGAGTGAACGGCATCGATTGCTTTACGATATGCCCTTACAACTGTGGCGACGTATTCGGGACTGCGACCACGGCCTTCGATTTTCAGGACTTTGACTCCTGCTTTGAGGAAATCATCCATAAAATCAAGTGTTGCGATGTCGTTGGGGCTCATCACAAAATTATTATCAACCTTCAATTGTTTACCCGTTTCAGTGTCAGTCACGGTGTATTCCTTTCGGCAATTTTGCTCGCAGGCGCCGCGGTTAGCAGAGGCATTAGATGTGAACAGGCTCATCCCGCATCGGCCAGATACCGCGATGCATAACGCGCCATGCGCGAATGCCTCTATTTCCATTTCTCGCCCGTCGCGTCCAGCGAGTTCTTCGTTTATGATTTTGTCATAAATAGAGCGGATCATTTTTAGATTCAGCTCGCGCGCGAGCACTACACGATCGCAATAGGGTGCATAGAATTTCACCGACTCAAAATTGGATAATGAGAGCTGCGTTGATAAGTGTACTTCTAATCCGAGCTCGTTTGCCATTCGAACTGCTGCCATGTCGGAGAGAATGACACCATCCACTTTTTCTTTGGCTGCTGTTTCGAGCATTTTATGGCACAATTTTAAGTCGTGTTCATAGAGCAGTGTGTTGAGTGTTAAGTATCCTTTTACCTGTGAAGTGTGCAGGCGTGACATGATCTCCTGCAGGTCGGGCACATTGAAAGATCTGCGCGCACGTGCCCTCATGTTGAGCTGTGCCAAACCGAAATACACTGCGTCTGCACCATTATCAATAGCTGCCTGAAGTGATGGGAAGCAGCCTGCAGGTGCCAATAGTTCTGTATCTAGGGGATAGGTCATGCTAGTTGATTTAGCGTTGATGGGTTTAGATTTCACGAGTTGATAGGGTAGGTGATGGCGGCGGGGAATGTGCTAAAAGAAATATCGCTATGTGGAAAGCATATAGTAAACAAGTATCGTGCATAGTGCTTGCCCCACTCGGGGAATGACATTATGACTGTGGCTATGAAGTTGATTTCATTTAACGTTTTTTGTTGTCTTCACTGGCTGTCCTAATGTCGCACGGTGATCACAAGACAGCGCAATCCGATAGAAGAATGATTTTCAGTCCATCACTGCTGTTGTGATCAACCGCGCCTCAGGGTAATCAAGTAGTATTATAGTATCACGAGCATAGAATAAATTAAGATAACGTCCAAATTTCATTAACCACATTCCCCCATGAATCTCTCCGTCGATAAAATCGTCACCATAACCTCGGGTAAGATAGTTCAATCTGGCGAATCACATGGTTTTTCAGGGATGGCATCACTCGATGAGGCAACTGCAAAAGATGTTTCCTTTTTGGGAAATGAAAAATACTTTCAGGCGTTTATGAACACAGGGGCGGGCATCGTGCTTATTCCCCCGGGTGTGCCAGATCGTCCTGAGTCAGTGACCTTGATAGAAGTTGAAAATCCATCCATCGCATTTGGTGAAATTGTTAAGTTTTTTGTTAACACGAAAAAGATTTTCACCCCCGGCGTGCACCCCGCTGCACATGTGGCAGTGGATGTGCAGTTAGACCCAGAGGCTGTCTGCGTTAAAGCTGGCGCGATCATCGAGTCGGGTGCAATTATCGGTAATGGTACCGAGATTGGGCCGGGGGCAGTCATAGGGGAACGTTCCCGAATTGGTGAGGATTGCATGATATATGCAAACTGCACTGTGCGGGAGGAGTGTGTGCTCGGTGACCGTGTGATTCTCCAGCCTGGCTGCGTCATAGGCGCTGATGGATATGGGTATGAGCTTCTGGATGGCATGCACGTAAAAATTGATCAAGTGGGTATAGTAGAATTATGTGACGACGTCGAGGTGGGCGCTAACACGACGATAGATCGTGCGCGTTTTGGTAAAACCAAGGTGGGTAAAGGCACCAAAATCGACAACCTAACCCAAATCGCTCACAACGTACAAATCGGTGAGCATACTCTGGTTGTAGCTCAGGTAGGCCTTGCGGGTAGTTCAAAAATTGGTAATTACGTGACGCTTGCCGCTCAGTCTGGTTGTGTAGGGCATATCAATATTGCTGATAAGGCGACGCTAGCGGCGCGAACTGTTGCCACGAAAGATATCCCAACAGGAGGAGGGGTTTACATGGGGATGCCAGCTCGGCCAATGCGCGAAGAAATGAAAAAAATGGCACTCATTTCACGTTTACCCGCTCTCGTGGCTGAAGTGAAAAGGCTAAGCAGTAAGTGTGATTAATCTATCAATTTGATACGTTACACTTTTCCCGTTTTCTGGATGGACTCCGATGGTATTAAGGTGCAAACCATGAGTGCCCACAAATTTCGGGTCAAATACCAATGGATATTCAAATTGCTACTCTCTGTGATCATGCTGCTGATTATAACGGCAAAATGGTTGTTTCCGGCACCATCGATGTGCTAGCCGCTCCTCAACTCCCGATAGTACAGCCCCAATGCTGTCTTGCCATTCGACTCTGCATTACGCCTGATGATAATGGTCCGCACAAGTTTTCGGTGAATATCATCGATGGTGATAGCAAATCACTAGATGATAAAATGCCCATCGATGCTGATATGCCGATCGAAATCCCAGAGGACGTTCCGTTTGTAACTCGAAATCTTATTCTCAATCTACAGGGTCTTCGTTTCCATGAAGCTGGAGTCTACTTTGTAGATATCAGTATTGATAATGAGCTGGTGCAGCGCCTTCCTCTTCGTGTTGTGCAAGTTGACCAACAGAAGCAAGCCTCTTAATTCTGAGCAGCACATCATGCAATCTGAGCGTCAATACCGGTGTGCTTTGGTGACAGGCGCCTCATCAGGGCTCGGTGAGGAATATGCTCGTAGAATTGCACCACTGTGCTCCGTGCTGGTTCTTGTAGCGCGCAGAAAAGAATTGCTCGATTCACTGGCTGCTGAGATCTCTACACAACAGCCTGACACCGAGGTGCATTGCATAACCATTGATCTAACAAATAGTAATGAGGTCGTCAGTTTATTCGAAATGCTGTCGGCAATGGCGCTTAGTCCTGATTTGTTAGTCAACAACGCTGGCATGGGCGACTATGGATCGTTCGATACCTCAGAGTGGCATAAGATCAATGCCATGATGCAGGTGAACGTTACGGCGCTGACGCACCTGTGTCACGGTGTTTTGCCCGGAATGCTAAGCCAGGGCGGGGGAGCAATCATCAATGTCAGCTCGCTGGCAAGCACTCTGCCAATTCCAGATTTTGCTGTGTATGCTGCGACCAAAGCATACGTGACTAGTTTCTCCGAGGCTCTACGCCTAGAGCTAAAGGACCGTAACATCCCGGTATTGGCTGTCTGCCCCGGACCTGTGCACACTGGTTTTGGGAAAGTAGCAACACGCGAGGAAAGTGCCAAGGCTCTCCCGTCGAGAGAGGGTTTTTATGTCTCTCGAGAACAGGTGGTGTCAGATAGTCTTCGTGCGCTTCATGCGGGTAAGGCTCGTGTCTACCCCGGATGGAAAATAGCTTTTCTCGCTGGCGCGATATCCATATTACCCATGGCTATTCTACGCGTGGCGAGCTTGAAAAGACGCGGAAAAATTTAATATCATCCTATGCTCTACTATTTAGATATAGTTGGAACTTTTTTCTTTTGTCTCTCCG
>JABHEX010000229.1 GCA_018676385.1 Akkermansiaceae bacterium | reverse complement strand
CCGCGAAAGTATGTAGGAACATGGAGTGGCGCTTGGCATGAGGGGATGACTAGCGGAACGTTGTGGTTAACTTTCCAACCTGATGGAACAGGTTCTATTCGGTTCACGAACTTAGAAAAATTCGGCGCTGATGAAGTAATGCTTACATCTATTCGATTTTTGGGAAATCGTATTAACTTCTCTGCCCATGGAATGGGCATTCATGATTTCGTCAGTCACGCCTTTCTAATTGGTGGGAATAAATTGCGGGGTAATGCTGAATTCGATGGGTTAGCAGTGACTTACCGCTTATCTAAAAAATAAATGGCCCTGATGGGCCGCTTTATTTTTGAATGAGTAGAAAACTAATTTCTACAGTTCAACATCGGGCAATGCTTTGATGTAATCGGCTAGTGCTTCAATTTGCCAAGGTTTTAGTTGTTTACGAAATCCAGGCATTGGGCTCTTGCCGTATGCGATTTGCTCAATGACGTGTTCCTTTGACTTCTCAGTTCCGGATAGTCGTGGTCCATCGGCTTCTTTTAGCCCATAAGCCTGATGGCACCAGCTGCACCGTGATGCAAATAATCTTTTTACGGAGAAATTTTCTTTGTATTGAGCATATTTAGGATTGACCTGCGCCGCTGCTATATCAGTCACATCTTCTTCAGCATGAGTAACTGGAATGTTTAATCCTATCGCGCATAGTGAGATTAAAGCGACATATGCGAATTTTTTTATTGAAACATTGACTAGCATTACATTCTCCTGCAAGTAGTGACTTCTGGTTTGTTCAAATACTAAATTATTTTTACATGTTTATAAAGAGATGACAAAAAAATTTGGGCGGGAAAACCCGCCCAAATCCAAACACACTTCGACGTTACATCCGTCGAATTTTAACGATCAAATCACCTTAAAGTGAGTAGACCATCAAAGTACCTGTGTCAGTTGACATGGTGTCGAAAGGTGCGCCAAACAGTCCAGGATAGTTTCCTGCAACGTGTGAGCCCCAACCGGTTACAACGGCAACATACTGTTTTCCGTCAACCATGTAGGTAATTACACCACCGTGAGCACCAGTTCCCATGTTGCTTTGCCATAGCAGCTTGCCAGACTTCGCATCACGAGCGTCAAACATTCCGTCTGCGCCAGGTACGAATACAAGATCGCCACCGGTTGACAATAGAGATGCAAGCACTGGGTACTTGTACTCTACACGCCACTTCATCTCTCCAGTCAATGGATCACGGGCCTGAAGCGTACCGTAAGCAGCATCAACTGGTGTGCCGTCTACTTTTTGCTTAGGGGCCTTAGAACTCCATGACGCACCGAAGTACGCTTGGCCAGAGAAATCATCTGGACGCTCTGGATTTACAACTTCAATGTCAAAACAGAATTCCTGTGTGAGCATGAAGTGTGTATTTCGCTTAGGATTGTAAGCGCCGGTATTCCATGAGATGGCACCGTCAATCGCAGGACATACGTCCATGTGCTTACCTTCTGGTAATTCACGACGACCAACTAGACGACCTTCTTTAGTAACACCTTTGATGTAGTTGTAGGTCTCGCCGATCATGTAAGCGTTGTTAACTGCCAACTCATTACCGCCGCCGACTGAATCCGCGTCATATACGAAAATGATACCGCCCTTGTTAGGGTGAACCATGTTTCGCTTGCCGTCTTTTTCAACCATCAAGAACTCACCAACCGCTGAGTCAAAGTCCCAAGCGTCGTGTGGCATTTCCTGGAAGTATGCTGACAACTCGCCGCTATCTGCATCAAGAACAACTACTGAAGAGCTGTAGAGGTTCAAGCCTGGACGTGGACCATTGTTCATCCAATCGCCACCGATGTAGTCGTAGTCAGGAGCTGGGTTAGCTGTTCCCCACCAAACTGTGTTGGTTGCAGGATCGTAACTACCAGTCATCCAACCACCACCGCCACCGATTTTCCAGGAGTCGTTACCCCAAGAATCACGTGAGCGCTGATCGCCACCAATGGTGTCGAATTGCCAAGTGACTGAGCCGCTTTTCGCATCAACTGCGTAAATTGGTCCACAGCAACCCGCAAGCTCACCACCGTTTGCGCCGAGGATAACCATGTCTTTAACGATAACTGGAGCACCTGTAAAGCCTTTATTACCCTTGGCTACAGACATGATCTCATTATCCCAAACGACTTCACCCGACTTGGCGTTAAGTGCGATTAAACGTCCATCTGTTGTACCCATGTAGACGTTACCATGACCGATTGCTAAGCCACGGTTGTATGGGTTGTAGAATGTACCTTCAGCGCGCTCAACATCGATTTTTGCAGCGTGATGCCAAACTGGCTGACCAGTAGCGCCGTTCAGTGCCCAAATCGTGCCTGATGTTGTGGTGTAATAAACCATTCCATCAACCGCGAGAGGGAAACCTTGAATACCACGCTTGGTAGCAGCTGGATTGTGCTGCCATGCAAGCTTAAGGTTTTTAACGTTTCTAGTGTTGATTTGCTTTAATCCGCTATGGTGATGACCAGTAAAATCTTTGTGGTACATCATCCAGTTAGCGTCATCATTTTGTGCGTTCAACAATCGATCCCAAGTGACATCAGCTGCCATAGCTTGGGAAGCGAAGCCGACAAACGCAACGGCTGTAATTGCCTTAACGGCAGCCGAAGTAGTCCAACGTGTCATAACTCTCTCCCTAAAAATTTTAGAAGACTATTTTATTTATTCGCGAATGAATAAAATTAAAAATTCGATTCTCTAATGCACCTTTGTTACAACTCGTTCAAATTTCTACGATTTGTTTTGAGTTAAAAACATGTACTCACAAGAAAACCTGACTATAAGTTAACGCTACTACTTCGTCTTTGCAACACCTTTGTAGTAACGTAGGTGCTTTATTTAATTGAGTTTTAATCTCATGTAACCCTGGTAATGTGAAAAATATTTCATTTATTCTGTTGCCGCATCGCAATATAACAAGCTGTTATTAAAAGATAAAAGCAAGATGATAGGTCTTACTTGAGATGTGCTGAGGTATTTGTGATTGCAGCCACGCTTTAACAGAGATAGTTTCATTATTAAAGTTGGTAAATAGTTGCTAAAAAATCAATAATTACAGTGACTTAAATTTTTTTCTGGATTATATAAAGGCCATATTTTGAGTCACATACTCAAGTTTGAAGATTCCGATCTAACCGTACACATTCCGTTTGGAGAGCTGTTGCTATCAACGCTTTTGCGACACGGTATTATTTTCCCGTATGCGTGTCAGAGTGGTATGTGTGGTACCTGCAAGTGTCAGTTGATCAAAGGTAGGGTTGATTTGGATATTTATTCCGATGCGGCACTAACGGCAGATGAATTTCAGCAAGGCTTTATTCTTGCCTGCCGTGCGCGTTTATTGTCGGATGTGACGATTCGGAAGCTTGATAGCTAGCTTGTATGGTTCCCCACTATGCGCCAGCATTGATGTGTAATAATGTGCGGCTTTGACGCACCTTTCTACGTACTGCCTACGGGAGATTATATTGAGTAACAAACTCTTTGCATTTGAACCTAAGGTTGCGCCTCGAGTGCCAATTATTGGTGATACGCGTCAATTTCCCGTGAATAGAATTTTCTGTGTTGGCCGCAACTATGCCGAGCATGCTCGGGAAATGGGTAATGATCCAGATCGTGATCCACCTTTCTTTTTTTTAAAGTCTTTGGATTCTTTGGTCCCTGGAGGGGGTTCGGTTAGCTACCCCAGAGCAACGGATGATCTTCATCATGAAATTGAGATGGTTGTAGCGATTGGCGTCTCAGGCTCTGAGATCGCGAAGGAGGATGCTCAGGACCATGTATTTGGATATGCGGTCGGCCTCGACCTCACGCGGAGAGATTTACAAGCTCAAGCAAAAAAGATGAAACGGCCCTGGGATTTTGGCAAGTCCTTCGAGCAGGCTGCGCCAATAACTGCAATAACCCAGACGAAATCGTGTGAGCATTTGTCGAGTGGCGAGATTTCACTTACCGTAAATGATAAGGTGCAACAAATAGGTAATCTTAACGAGATGATTTGGAATGTACCCGAGATCATTTCTTTTTTATCTCAGTTCTATCAGTTGGAGGCTGGAGATTTAATCTTTACGGGAACCCCTGCTGGCGTAGGACCTCTTCATCGAGGG
>JABHEX010000228.1 GCA_018676385.1 Akkermansiaceae bacterium | reverse complement strand
ACTGGATTTTCGAGCCGCGTGATTTTGCAAAAGTCATTGCCGCCTCAGCAAAGGCGGGATTCGATGGAGCTGAGATCGCTGGCGGACAAAGTTTTCAAATCGCCATTGGCCGTGGTTACAATCCTTTTACCATTCTCAGCGCAGTTAGCCATGCCGTTAAGTCATCTCCTGAGATCGACCACTTTGAACTGCAAATGCTTTTTCGCGGTGCTAATGCACTTGGTTTCCGCCATTATGATAAAGATGTCGTAGAAATTACGCTTAAGGAATTCGTTAAACACGGAATCACCAAAATCCGCTTCTTTGATGCTCTCAACGATATCGAAAATCTAGAGCTTCCAGAGTCGATCAAAAATGCCCAAGGTATCGTGCTCGAGGGTGCCATATGTTTCTGTCACTATGCTGATGCCCCAGCGCGATATACTGATGACTACTTTTGCAGCTACACTCGGACACTTCTTGACGCTGGTTACAATGCCATTGCCATCAAAGATATGTCCGGGCAACTCACTGCCGAGCGTATTGCAACACTCGTTCCAGCATTACAAGAAATTCTAAAACCAGCAAACATACCACTCACTCTGCATTGCCACTCAACGAATGCAGAAAAATCACAAGCCGCTATCGCAAAGGCTACGGAGTATCAGATCCATGCGATTGAGACGTGCGAAGGCGTTATCGCCGGTGGGTCAGCTCACCATGCATTATCAGCGGTTGCCCCCAGCATGATAAAAGATCATACTTCTTACCGTCATCTTTCTGACGTTATCAGTAGAATATGGGGGAATCACCCCGACCGAAAAGATATCGCAATCCCACAAGAACTCAAAGAGCAACTCTGTGCTGCCGGCGTTCCAGGTGGAGCCATGCCATTTGTTATTCAGGATCTTAAGCAACAAGAGTCTGCCATTCGTGCAAAACACCAATCATCCAATAAGACATCAGATGAAGACGGCGATCTTTATAATTTTTCCACCATTGTGGATCTCTTTATCCGTGAGTTAAAACGTGTTTGCAAAGATGCAGGACTTCCACTACTGGTGACGCCTACTGCCGATATTTGCTGTAAACAAGCGATCGCGAATCTTGCCATCAGCAACGATCCTTTTGCAGACACACTCGCCGACCGCTACCTCAATCGCAGCGGCCAACCAAATCCGGACCCACGCTTCGCCAAGCTCATTCTCGGTTACTACGGCGATTTGAAATCCTATGACACTGATGGCAGTATCAACGGTGCTTCCCCAGAAGTCATTCAGTTTTTTGAAACCAACAATGCCTTACAGCTGAAAAAAACTGATGTCCACCCATCTCAACATGCTAAAGGTGGCGATCTACGTGAAGCCCAACAATCGGCGTGGCAGTTAATCCAGAAGTACGGCGCTGAAGCACTTTCATACGCCACTTTTGATCAACTCACTATCCTTTACGCACTCAAGCCCGCCAGCGCTGTGCAATCAGCTGACCCAATTGCCAAGGCTGTAGATACCTATGTCCAGCGTGCAGAGCGAGCCAAGATCGATGGTCGTGGTCGCACCTTTCCCGGATATAAAACCATGATGCAGCCCATTCTTGCGCAACTCAGCTCAATGTTTGCTCTAAACCCCAACTTAGTTGCTCAGGATATTCCCGAATTTCAGCTAGAAAAACTAGGGAGCAACCTCTGCAGCCAACTGTTTGAGACCTATATCGACCTGCCAATCTGGACCAGCGTTACAGCACTGAGAAATCATCTGTCTAAACTCCTGTCTTCCGAACACATTTCCCCAGAATTACTGGAAGCTGTTGGTCACGTCAGTGAAAGTCTGACTCAGCTCGATTTGCGCCCAACCCAACACGAAAAATCAAACGTCTCGGACTCTCTGATAAGTTTCCAAAAGATCACTATTGCCGAGCTATTCAATGGCTTAGCACTCATACAAAGCTATCTGAACGACGTCGCCAAATACGCCACAGATCCCAAACATTACGCCCAGCGCATTATCGGCATCTCCGACCTCTCTCACCTTACCAAACCAGCTTCCAGAGGAAAAAGCCCGAGTGCTTGGGAAACACTCCTCCAACAAAGCATTACCGGAAAATACCTTCGGTTAGAAGCCGATTTCCAACGCCGCGCCGAGAACTGGAGAGGTTAAACGAAAGTGCTTTCGTTGTCATAGGTAACCAATTTTAAAGTATTTTTTATGCGTAGTTTTGAATTTTTGTACATTTTACGTATCCATGTCTAACAAATCATCTCTGCCTTGGGATCAAGTAGGTCCATAATTTAAAAAGCAACGCAAACGTGCCGGCATGCTACTCGATCTTGACCGTTGTGTAGGCTGTCATTCTTGTAGTGTAAGTTGCAAAACAGAACACGAAGTTCCACTCGGAAACTTCCGTATGCGCGTTCGCTACCTCGAACGCCCAGACAAACCAACCATCGCTTTTGCACCATTGATGTGTATGCACTGCGCCGATGCTCCTTGCTCATTTAGCTGAGTAGCTACTTGTTGCCGAGATAATCTCAAAAACGGCAGTTGATCATATTATATAAAAAACCATAACACATGATCATCGCTGTTAAAAAAAATTATCCTCCACGAGGATGATCGACAAATCCCGAAAAAATCTGTAATGATGCGCGTAAACTTAGGCTGGTCATCCCACATTTGGCGCCTATTAACAAGATCATGCCGCAACCAAAAATTAAAGGATTAGAAGTGCTTGGCCTCGTGGGCGAGGGCTCATGCGGCACTGTTTACGTGGCTCGTAATACCTCAAAATCGAAGCCCCTAATACCAAAAATTGAGTGGTATGCTGTGCGCGTTTTCAACTCGCTCGCCGTGAACCGCTCACTCGTTGAAAATATGGTTAAGCGGCTCGCACGTGTTCAACAACCAAAAGGACTTGTTCCTATCGTTTGGTCTCAATCAGAGCAAGGCAACCGCTGTATGGTAATGCCCCTCTACGCTGATATTCATGAGAATAAAGCTACCATAAAGACCAGATCACTAGACGATCGTCTTAATGATTATGCCTCAAAAGATAGCTGGTTAATCATCGATCAAATAGCCACCGCACTCGCTGGCATGCACCAGAACCACTTGCCACACGGGAACTTAAAACCGGGAAATATCTTTTTTGACGAAAATAATCAAATAGTCTTAACAGACTACGCAATGGGACATATGCCAGGCGTAGGGGTATCTCCCTTCACAGATGCCTTACTCTACGCAGCACCGGAACAGATTCATGATCCAGAAGGCTACACTGAGGGGAAGGGCTATGGCTGGGATACCTATGCATTTGCAGTAATGGCATTTCACATCCTAACAGGAAAACTACCACGCTGTGAAGCCTCATTAAGTAAGGTCGCTTCCGAAACTGATGATTCTCATATCACTGGTGTCCAAGCAGATGTTGTTAAGCTGGCTGAGCTCCACGAACATCGTGAACTAAATAACTGGCCTGAAGAGAGCACAGACGAACAGGAACAAAAAAAACGGCGCGTCATTCAACGATGCCTGTCACTGAATCCCAAAGACCGTTATAAAGACGTAACAGAAATCATTCATGCGTGGAAGACGATCGAGAACGATGCAAGGGAAACACACGAAAAGGCAAAACTTCACAAAAAAATTATTCTTACCAAGATTGGTATGTTTACCGCACTCGCATTTGCTGCTGCAGGTGGAATCGGTTGTCTTATTCTCAAGGATAAACTCAACGCTGAAAAAAGCCGCCGCACTAATGACATAGAGGCACGTGAACAAACGATTACTGAACTCAAAACAGAACGTAACAATGCAAAAACAGCTCAAATCACGGCAAAGGCAGCCCAAGCCAAGGCTGAGAATAGCGAGGCTAATCTTCGCGGCCAGCTGATGGCTCTTGGCGTAACAAATGACCGCATCCTCGCATGGATAATGCGTAGCCGCAACACAGACCTTCCTGAACTCAAAACGATTACCACAGATGCCGAAGTGCTTGAAGTCGAGCTATCCAACTTTCTCGAGCAAACCGAGGGAGAAGATCAATTCCAACAGCTACGTGCACGCATCGCCATGCAGCTCGCCGAACTCGCTATTCATCAACAAAAAACCGTCGCAGCAAATGAATTGTTGGTGAAATCTTTAGCCGCCTGGAAATCCACTGGCATTGAAGAATCTGGATTCAATTACCGCATCGCAAGGGCACGCCTAATCACTCTTATTCAATCGCTCGATCAAAAAAACAACAACCTGAGCGATACCCTATTACAGGACACAAGAGCCGCAGTGCGCGATCTAAAAAATGCTGATCCAACTGAAATAAGCCGTATTAATTCACTGATGCAGGTTATTGAAGGTCGCCTAATCCAAAATTCTAACCCCGCCAAGGCACTTGAGCATTTTCAACTCGCCATCAAGGAATTGAATGCAATTGGTAAAGCTATTCCAGACAACGTCACTGTGCGCTCTGATCTAGCACGTTATAATCTACAATCCTCAACCATAGCAGATAGCCTCGACTTGGTAGAAGATGCCACACGCTTACGCGGCACCGCAGCAACACACCTAAAGTGGTTATTAGAAAAAAATCCCAGCCTCAAACCCGCTAAGGTAAAACTTGCCGCACTAGAAATAATGGCTGCGGAGTTGGACATGCAAGAGGGAAACGACCGCGAGGGCGCCAAGAAACTTACCGCAGCAGAGATACTACTGAAAGGTTTACCGGAAGACGACACTGCGCTAGACGGCGCATCTATCCAGATTGCTGCGGCCAAAGGACTTCGCGCAGTAATCATGCGTGATCTGGGTCGAACAACCGAAGCCGCTAAGACACTCGATAAAGCGGTTTCCATTACCGAAAGGATTGTTAAAGCGAACCCTAAATCATCTGAGCCAATGTATCGACTTGCTGTTTTTAAGTGGAAACGCGCTGGATTAGCGGGGGACAACGGAAATACCGATACCGAACTCAAGCTGGGCAGTGAAGCCGCCGATCTCATGCAGCGCTTACTCAATCAGGGTGCAGGCAAACGCGATACAAAAATACGCCGTTCTCTCGCCTATCTTTATGGTGACCTTGGACATACCGCAGCCGATAAGGGGCAAAAAAAACAATCTGCTCAGTATTTCAATAGTGCCTCCAAAATGTGGCAAAGCCTAATCCAGAAAATAGGCAGGAAAAGTGAGTTCATCGAAGGGCTGAAGTGGAGCCAGCAGCGCTACAAGGAGGCGAGCAGCTAGGTTTTAATCGATAAATTCAACAAGATCTCTGCGCATTTTCTTAAGGTCCGGCTCGTTGAGGTAAAACATGTGTCCAGCATCATACCATTTAACAGTAATATTCTTACGCTGTGGTTGTGGGATTTTCATGTGGTCAATGCTATGCAGTATGCCGCCAGGAGGGGTCGCAAGATCCGTATGGCCACACTGAACGAGAACACGAAGATGTGGGTTGTCGCGCATGGCTACCGCAAGACGAGACGAGGTATTAACGATATCATTTTTTTTGCCCCAATCCCATGGGTGGACGTTAGCAATAATCTCATAAGGTTTCTCATCTACCCAGCCTAAACCGCCACCCAGATATCCTAACATCGCTGTAGAAAACGCACCTTTAGCAACGGAAAAAGAAGGGTCATAATAAGGCGTGTCAGATGCTTTTTCCTGCACCGGCCATGCCACACGCGCATCAAATCTACCAATCACAATACCCTGATCCCTGAGTAATTCCTTACGAAAACGTGAAGAATTGATACGTAAATCATATTGTAAGATTAACGATGCCGATAGTCCCGTAAATGCAGAAAGTTTTTTGGCGATGTTTTCCCTCTCTAGTTGGCTCAATGCGTAGCCTTTGAGTAATGCTGTGGCGTAATCACCCGATGCAAATTTCTGCGAATTTTTTACCAAAGTATTGCGATCACCTTTCACCTTACCATGATAATGCGCAACCGCTGTCATGGCTGGCAAATATGCAATATACGATAAATCATTCCCAATACTTGGTCGCAACGTACGAAAATCCATCAAGCTGGAAAGTAAAACAACACCATTCAAGCTCATTCCATACCTATTTTGTAACTCCATAGAAAGTCCAGCGGCGCGAACGCCACCGTAGCTCTCTCCTAACAAATATTTCGGCGACCCCCAACGCTTGTTTTCAGTCACCCAGCGGCGGATGAAATCACCCACCGATTTGATATCTTGGTCAAGCCCGTGGAAGTTTTCTTTCTTATTTTCAGTACGCGAGTAGCCAGTGGATACAGGGTCAATAAATACAAGGTCGGCAACATCGAGGATCGACTGTGGGTTGTCTCTCACTCTAATCGGTGGCGCTAGAGGTTTAGTGCCATCTGACGACGTAGGGACGATTTTGGGTCCGAGAGCCCCTAGATGCAACCAAACAGCTGATGACCCCGGCCCACCATTAAAGGCAAAAAGGACAGGTCGCTGATTTAGGTCATCTATATCCTCGCGGGTATAGGCAACATTAAAAATGGACGCGCGCGGTGTTCCATCATCTTTTTTAATAACCAGTCGCGAGGTGGTCACCTTGTAGTCGATTTTCTTACCATCGATCGTCACGCTACCTTTTTTTTCAACACTCTGGAGGTTTTCCTCCCCACTTTTGTTCGTAGCTTGCTGGTTTTTCTCATTTTTCTCGCTCTCGGCGCAGAGCAGTGGGCTAGTAGAGAACGCGAGACAAAGTCCACCAGCGAGCGCGTAACTGCGGGGTAAGCAATTTTTTATATTCATGATCATGGCAATTGTGTCACCAACCTCTAACCCGCTTTTCCGATTCTTCAAACTTCAATCTTCCCACTCGAGTAATTCTCCGTAAGCTGATAATATCCTTTTGCCATGCGCTGTTTTTACTCATCTGACCTTGATCTCAAAATGGAGCTGCCAAACGGCAGCCCGTTTCCTAGTGATAAGTTCTCAGCAAGCCGCGAAATGCTACTACAAAACGGCATCCTCAGGCCGGAGGAAATCATCGATGTCTCACAAACCGACCTCCATGTGCTCAAGCGCGTGCATGACGGTGAGTATTTATCTAAAATCTATCATGGTGCGCTCGACCGGCGCGAGCAGATCGAGCTCGGACTGCCTGCTAATCAACGACTCTTCGCTCGTTGCGCTAGTGAGGCAGAAGCAACCCGCCAGACATGCCACGCGGCACTCACCGAAGGTGTTGCTGTATGTCTCGCAGGTGGCACCCACCACGCGTTCAAGGGTCATGGTGAAAAGTTTTGCGTATTTAATGACGTCGCCATTGCTGTGCGCGATCTCCAAGAAAAACAGCCGGGCGTCCGCATCATGATTGTCGACACCGATGCCGCTCAAGGAAATGGCACTAATAGTCTACTTCGTGACGACCCACGCGTCTTCACCTATTCAATTCATGTTGGTCAAGCTGGTAAACAATCTCACAAAACGGAGGGCAATATGGATGTGGAAACGGTACGCTACGTCGAGGGTGATATGTACCTCAATCAGCTATTCAATACCCTCGCCGGCGCGCTCGATGTGTTTAGCCCAGATCTTGTGATTTGGGTTGCAGGTGCCGACAACCACTCAAATGATTTGTTAGGTAACATGATGCTTTCCGTTGCTGACATGCAGCGCCGCGACAACGTCATCATTCGTGCATTTATCAAGAACCGCATTCCGCTCGCTATCCTCTACGGCGGCGGCTATAACCGGCAGCCAGAACTGACCGCAAAACTTCACCGGAATACGGTGGCAAGCGCCAAAAAAATTGCAGATGAGTTTGGGAAAATATAATCCATAAGCTATATCAAAATCATTTTTTTTCCTTCCGGTCACGCGCTGCGATGGTCCAGCCGTTCTTATTAATTCTGTAAACTCCCAAGGGGTTTTTGGCAGCATCTGTGACCAACCAGACATGTCCTGTATAGGTGCGCGCGCAGACATCGCTCGCGCCAGACTTAAGCAAGCCACGCCACATTTTCCGATTGCCGTTACTTTCAATCCAAAAAATACGCACAGGATTTTTTGTCATATTCCGGAAAGTGACTTTTACAGCCCGGCCTCCCATGGTTGATCGACATTGGCCGCTATTCAAAATTTTTGGATCGATCCATTTTAGCTCTTTTCGCATATCTGCAAAATACTCGAGCACACCCTCCACTCTAGCGTTCACTTCTGGGTCAGCATGCTTTTCCATTTTCCGAAGTATATCTTCAGCAGGCTGTCCCATTTCCTGCAATTTTTTAACCGCTAATTGGCGGACGGAATACCGCTCGTCAGCAAGTTTCTGCAACAGCTCCACCACGATGAGTCGTGTGGGTTTCTCAGTAGCACCAGTCAGGGGCATACTAAAAACATACAGCATAAAGACTAAGCAGGGTGAAA
The DNA here is from genome assembly GCA_018676385.1 of Akkermansiaceae bacterium. Lineage (GTDB taxonomy): Bacteria > Verrucomicrobiota > Verrucomicrobiia > Verrucomicrobiales > Akkermansiaceae > Oceaniferula. The sequence goes on along the minus strand of JABHEX010000228.1, from coordinate 6,279 downwards.
ATAATCTCAATGTCATCTAGATTAGATATTAATTTACATGCACATATAATCACAAGGTGAATTCCACATATTTCAATATTAAATAGCCTGTTTGTAGTGATAGCCAACATAACAAAAAAAGAGGGATCCAAACGGATCCCTCTTTGATAAAAAATGTGGAAGATTAGTTACTCGTCATGGCCGAACGTGCGTGATCGAGACCCTTACGGAGCACCCATGCCCGCGCAGTGTCGCAACTAGTTTTCTGAGCGCGGGCAACAACCATAGCGAGGTCTTTACGCATCGCACAGCTCACATGAGAACTATTGGTCAATGAGACTAATGTTTGCTGGTAAATGTCTGCACACTTTCCGTGGTTACCGTGGTTGAATACTGGAACACCCTTATCAATAGCTGCTTCAATCATCCGCGATGGATTAGTCATTACTTGCTGTGTCATCGCTTTTGTTTTGGGTAAGAGAACAGAATCAATCACGTGGATCACTCCGTTGTCACATTTGATGTCAGTGACTACGATCTTAGCTCCGTTGACATTGAAGACACCATTATCAATTGCGAAGTTCAGTTTTTCGCCGCTAAGCGCTTTGGCTGATTTTGCATTGAGGGCACTACCGGCGGATACTTTTCCCGAGACCACATGTAGCGTAAGGATCCCCTTGAGCTTATTGCGGTTTTCTGGCTTGAGCAGCGATTCTACGGTTCCTTTTGGGAGCGCTTTAAAGGCTGCATCAGTCGGTGCAAAGACAGTTAAGTTGTCATTGCCTGTGAGCACTTTACTGAGTCCAGCAGCATCGACAGCCGCCAATAGTGTGTTGAATTTGCCAGCTTTCTTCGCCACATTTGCAATGTTGTTCTTAGGCTCTGGGGGAAGAATCACGGAGTCGATGACGTGGATTACGCCGTTTGATGCTTTGATGTCGGCGGAGACTAATTTCGCTCCGTTGATGTTTACTTTACCATTATTGAAGGCAATCTGCACTGGCTCACCTTGCAGAGTTTTTGCATTTCTTGCAGCAAGTGCTTGCGATAATCCGATATTGCCCTGCACGACGTGGTATTTGAGTATCGACTGAAGCTTGCTCTTGTTTTCTGGTTTCAAGAGAGTTTCGACTGTGCCTTTGGGCAATTTAGCGAATGCTGCATCAGTAGGTGCAAAGACTGTGAATGGGCCCTTACCTTTGAGAGCTCCAGCAAGATCCGCAGCACCAAGGGCAGCTGCGAGCGTCTTAAATGAACCTGCTGCAACGGCAGTGTCGACGATGTCTTTTCCCTCATTGCAATGGTTAGTGTGGCAGTTCCCAGCGGTTGCTGAGGATGTTAGCGCGAGTGACCCTATAAGGGCAGTTGTAGCGAGTATTTTCATAATAGTAGTGTTTGTTGGTCAGTTACTTTGTTGCACCCATCATGGGTTACATACTGGTCTTCGCCAAATCTCACAAATTGGATTCAAAATAATCACATTTTTTTTGTCAGGAAATTTCTCCCAGCATCCAGAAGGCGCCAGTTCAGTGAAAACTACACTCAAGGGCGGCGCAAACGTCATCAAACTCAAACCCGATGCCAAAAACTGAAACCCGATCCATCTGCGTAAGATCACCCTCACACCCGTTGCGAAGTAAGCCTACTGTTTATGCCGTGCTGGCAATGACGGCATCACCACACGCGACTGATGCCGTAAGCATCAAGTTGGGCGTCACAGGAAAGGATGGGGTAATTACGGATTTGGCATTCGGCGACGAGTAGTCGGTCGAAGGGGTCACGGTGATGGAATGGTAAATAGGCGGCTTTACGCATGGATTGCCAGTCGGGTTTGATGAGGTGGAATCCCATCGATTGCAAGAGATCCGGCAGGTCATCCCGGTTGGCGTAATCGACCTGCAGTTTCCCAAGGGATGCCTTGATGGCAATTTCCCAGAGGCTGGCTAAAGAAATATAACTGCGTGTGGCAGGATTCTCGATCATTTGGGCCAGCTGATCTGGCAGGCGGGGGCTGTCCTCCAGAAAGAACAGCAGGACATTGGTGTCCAGTAAGTGGTCCTTATTTTTCATAGCCGCTGTTGTCTTCCGCCACCATCGTGTGGTCGGGTTTTTCGAAAAAATCCTCAAATCCGGTCTCGGAGGCGTCAAAATCATCTGCCATGACGAATGACTCAGATTTCAGGCATCCCCGCACAGGTGTTTTCACGGGAGTGGCCGGGCAGAGCTCCGCCACGACCTTGCCGTGCCGTGTAAGCAGGATTTTCTCGCCGCTGGCCTCGATTTCAGCAACCAGGGAGGATAGCTTTGTCTTGGCTTCATAGAGACCTATCGTTGTCATGATGGCAACAAATAGACTAGACTAGTCTGGTCTGTCAAGTCGAAAGACAGCTTGGCAGTTTTTGAAACGTGTAAATTCTTCAAACTGCCCAAAGGGCAAAAAGCCCACCCCCCGGTGACGGGGAGTGGACCAACCTTAATATGAAATAAACGTCGGGTTACTTACGACGACGGAGGATGAGTGCGAGTCCACCGAGGCCGAGAAGGGCGGTGGTGGTGGGCTCGGGGACGGCAAGGAAGTCCGAGACATCTTTCGTGATCATGAATTCATCGAATTGGATCGTCTCGGGAGACTGCAGCGTTGAGGAAAGGCTTACGTTTGAAAAGCTCACAACAGTCCCATTGTTATCACGCAAGCTCCCCTCGCCGGTAGCAGTAGGCGTACCCAGCTGCGAGACATCACCGCTGCCGGCAGAAATGGTCGGATTCAACCAGAGCTCGTAGCTGTCGTAGTAGAGCGTACTATGGTCCACAGGCGCATCAATGGCTCGGATCACCAGTAGGTTCCAGTCCCCGTTCATATGCGCGACCCCGCCGCTGTAGTTGTCTGCCGAGGCACCTCCGAAGTTAACGCTGACGGCTCCCCCCGACGTGACGGACATGGACAAATTGGGAAGGCCGGGTGCTGTGAGACTTACCCCGTGGGCGATCGCGTCATCGGTCGCCCATCCAAAGACGATGTAGAAGTCATCCGTCCCTGGTGCCGCGTAACTTAAACCTCGGCCCAGACTTTTATTCTGATCGGTTGTACGCGTCGTGTAAAACTCGGCGACTCCAGCATCACCAGTTTTGAAGCCGGAATACGTCATGTTGTCATCCCTGGACACGAAATCGACGACGCCCGCCGCTAGAGACCCTGACCAGTTTCCGGTCATTCCCGTCCGGGCGTCTCCTGCGCCGTTGAGGGACGCATCATGCTGATAGGTGTCGCCAGTGCCACTGGCTGAAGAATCAAACCCTTCATAGACCTGGACAGCTGCCGAAGATGTCGAAGCGGTGAGGGCGACGCCAGCGAGTGCGGCGAGTGGTATTATTGTTTTCATTTGTTCGTTTTAGGTTGGTTTTTATAAGGTTCTGAATGTAAGCAAAAAGTTGAAAATCAGCCGCTTACTACGGTTTAATGTCGCTCAAATAAACAATTGGACAAAAAACTGGAACTTTTTCCCGATTTGCCCGGGAGTCAGTCAAAACCACCTTCTACGACGCTCATTCTCCCTCCAATTCGACCTCAAGCGTCGGTCCGGCGGCATCGTGGTGTTCGGAAGAGGCAAACGCATGGACCAGGCTCCACGTCCTTTTCGGAACGGTGGTCATCACGACAAGAAAACCGACCTCACCCGTCGTGTCGCGCTTGAGATATTTGATCAAATCATCGGTTTCAATCGTGATCGGCCCTTCCTGCTGACCCTTCGGAATTTCGAAGGTTGCGAGCAGCTCCACCTCGGAGTGATCGATCCCGTTTCCCTTGGCTAGTGAACCAGGCGCGTCCTTCCAATTCAGACTTCCTGACCACCAGGATTCCAGACTGGCATCGTCCTTGATACCGTAGATTTCGAAAGAACAGCTATTCGGCAAAAACGAAGCGAATCCAAGCCCGCTGGGCACCAGGTTCATGCGGAGTTTTGCCGAGCGGATACGTCCGGTGTCGATTTTATCGAGCTTGAATCCGATCAATGAGCGCCTGTCCTTGGGCATTTGGTCAACCGGCAGACGGCTTTCATTCCTCAAGGGCTTGTCGGTCTTTACCATCAGCAGATCCGGAGAAAGCATCAATTCACGCTGATCGTTCCGGACGATGGACAGCTCGCGCCCCTTTGTCTTCAGTTTACGAAAATTCTGATCGACTCGATTGGCTGTCTTTTGTGCAAACGGCATTTCCAAAGCCACAATACCTGCAGATGTGAGGCGGGCCCCCTCGCCAGTGACAAGAGTCTTTTCTCCTCCGGTCCCGGAGTGATGCACGGAGATTTTCCCACTGATCACTCCAAATTCGGAAGTTTCATCGTTTACGCTCAATACAAAACTAGTCCCGTGATCTACTACGTGGCCCTCCGGTGTATCGATGGTGAATCCTTCTGCTCCATCCGGAACATCGACCACCACGCTGCCTGTGAGAAGCCGGCAACGCATCGGGTCGATCAATTTGAGGCGCGCGGGTGCCTCAAGCGACAACAGAACTCCGGAAACAAAACGGATTTCCGCAACGCCGGTCCTGAGATCGATTTCGCCAGCACCGAGTTCCGCGTTTTCGGTCAGCGGAAGCGTCCCCGCCCATGTCGCCTGGCTCTGGGTCTCGAGCCGGGCCACAGTCAGTGATGGTGTCGATTGGGTGCTATTGGAAAACATCAGCACTGAAAACATGACGGTCGCAGCGATCCCTGCGCCTGCGGCCAGATACCACCAGCGCTTTGACTGATGGTTCGCTACCCTGGTAACGGCTGGGGGTGAAATCACGTCCTGTTCGGATTGGCAGACCGAGAGGAGATTAGACTCCATACGCATGCGTGCGCGGTAACGGCGGCGTAGATCAGAATCTGATTGCAGAAGTTCCTCCATTTCACTCACATCCTGATGATCGAGATCATCTGACCGCAAAGCATCAATGAAATGATCTAACTTGTGTTCTTGATTTTCCTTCATGTTCATTGGTTTTTGATGTTTTTTCTGAAATACTCAACCCATCGCGGGCAAGTTGTCGCTCGATGCAGAGTCTTAATGACTCCCGGGTGCGCTGGAGGATTTTGTAGAGGGCGTCGACATTTTTTTGCAGGCTACTGGCGATTTCCGCCATCCCGGCACTTGCTGAATGATAATACCGCAGCACAACATCCCTTTGGTTTTCCGGTAATTTTTGCAAACACGTTTGTAGGGCATCGAACTCAGCTTGAGCGAGATCTGCTTCCGCTTCGCTCTCGCTCGCCAGCGTGTTTACAAGCTCTTCAGAAAAGACCAACGGGCTGCGGTTCCGTTTCCTCGCCTTGTTGAGTGCCGTGAAACGGACAAAGGAATACGCCCATGGCCGAAAAACACTCTCACCCTGCAGATCACCAATTTTCTGCCACATAGCCACGCAGGCGTCCTGCACCACGTCCTCGGCATCGGCAGCATTCGGTAGAAGAGTCATTGCGAATCCTCGCAACTCCCTTTCATACCGGACAAAAAGCCGGAGAAACTGTTCTTCTTTGATCATCGCTTATCTTCCTTGCATTCATAAGGAACATGTCGCCTCATGCCAGATTTGGACATGTTTCTTTGCGTTATAATAATCATCGCTTCAATGAAATTCTAGAATGCCTCGCGATCATTCAGTATTTTGCCATTGATGCCTGAACACCCAGACGTATGTTCCCAAGCATGCGTTCCCTGATTGCCTGTCTTTTTGTTTCAACTCACCTTCTACACGCTGCTCCCGACCCAGCACACTTTAGGGTAGAAGTGCTCGCGGAGGGATTCATCGACCCCCAGGAAATGGTCATGCTGCCCGACGGACGCATCCTCATCTGCCAACGTACCGGAAACCTGCGTGTCTGGACCCCGGGATCGGACAAACTCACCGAGGGCGGCTCACTCAACGTCGAAGTCGCAGGGAAAAACTACGCACGCGAGTGTGGATTCATCGGCATCACCGCCGACCCCGACTTTGCTAAAAACAACTGGCTCTACTGCTACTACTCACTGAAAGAAAACAGCGCCCATCGACTTTCCCGGTTCACCTTCAAGGACGGTAAACTCGATCTGGCTTCCGAGAAGAAACTGCTCGAGGTGCCAACCGATCGTAAGGATTCCACATGCCACGAGGGTGGCTCGCTCGCCTTCGGGCCTGACGGACTGCTCTATCTTTCCACCGGAGATAATACCAACCCGTTTTCCAAACCTGCTACCCCGATCGAGGAGGACAAAAAGGAACGCGACGCCCAGCGCTCCTCTTCTAACAGCAACGACCTGCGCGGCAAGGTCCTGCGT
>JABHEX010000227.1 GCA_018676385.1 Akkermansiaceae bacterium | reverse complement strand
TGGCGGGAGGCCGGTGAGATCGAAAAAGAGTCGGCGGAAAAGCCGTGATGGTTTTTCCTGTGCGTTGGGTGTAAGGCCTAATTTTTCGAACTTGGCTGCAATGTATTGGTCGATGGGATTTGCTGCCGCCCAAGTTTTGTTTTTTATCACAGGGAACTCTTGTTTTGTGGGTTGTATGTATGCCCAGTGATCTTCATACTTGGCACCCTCTTTGACCCATCGGCGTAGCAGGGCGATTTCCTGTGGCTGCATCAGTTTACCATGTGGATTGGTTTCCGGATGGGGGGGCATGACAAGATCCTTGTCATTAGATTCCACGAGTTCGATCAAGTAGGATGCATCTGGTTCCCCTTTAATGATGACGGGTTTCCCATTTTCACGCGCTAGGAAGGCTTCAGCTGCGATATCTAGGCGTAGTGGATTTTTTTCGGGCTGGCGAGATCCGCCATCTGGTCCGTGGCAATGGTAGCAGTATTCAGAGAGGATTGGCTGAACATGCTCGTTGAATGAAACTGGCTCATTGCTAGATACGAGTGTAATTTTTTCCTCATTGGGTAGTAGTTCTAGACTTTCAGTCGCTGCATTGGGTTGTGAAATGTCAGTTGTTTTGTTTTTTTCACAAGCCGTGAGTGCAATGGAAGTCATGCTGATTATGCATGCTTTTTGAAGTCTATTGAAAGTCAACATGGTAATAAAAAACTATAGATTTTTGGGCCAGGATACGAAATGGAGGAATACACTCTTAAATCATGTGCAGGCAGTTGATTATACGTCAAACAACGTATGATATATCATGATTATGACCCATTATGAGCCACACTCAAATGATAATGTAACAAGATAGATTGTCTACTGGAAATATGTAGTGGCAAGAGAAACAGCGTTATCAGATGTAAGCCCATGTTGCTCGCGTAGTTGTTCTACTTTTCCGTGATCGACAAATTCATCTGGCCAGCCAATTCGTTCAACTGGAGTATTCACTTTTTCTTCATTAAGAAGTTCAATGACGCTTGATCCAAATCCGTTATTTAGGACGTGGTCTTCCATTGTTATCACGACGTTACATTTTTGAGCGTATTCGATGATGAGTTTAGCGTCGAGGGGCTTGATGAAACGCGGGTTGATAAGTGCGACCGAGTGCCCGAGTGCTTCCAGCTTATCTTTTGCTTCAATGGCAATTTCATACATGTGGCCAAGGCTTATGATGGCAATATCGGTACCGTCCTGTAGGACTTCGCCTTTGCCTATTTCCAGTAAGGTGGGCTTCTCTTTTGGTTTAGCGCCTATGCCCGCACCGCGTGGATAACGGATGGCTGTTGGGCCATCATCGTGGTTTGCCATGGTCCAAAGCATATCAATAAATTCATCTTCATCCTTTGGCTGCATGTGTGTGATATTGGGAACGCCACGCAGGTAGGCAATATCGAACAAACCATGATGTGTTGGCCCATCGTCTCCAGATAGGCCGCCACGATCCATACACATTCTGACTGGTAGATTCTGCAGTGCAATGTCGTGCATTATCATGTCGATGGCACGCTGCATGAAGGTTGAGTATATGGCAAGAAACGGGCGTAGGCCTTGGGTGGCATGACCGCAGGCAAATAGAGCAGCGTGTTCCTCGGCGATGCCCACATCAAAATAGCGTTCAGGGATTTCTTTCTTTAAAATTTCAAGCTTGGTGCCACCGGGCATAGCTGCGGTGATAGCGGTTATTTTCTCATCTTTTTTGGCAAAGTCGGTAATTGCGCGGCCAAAAAGTTCGGAGTAAGTTGGGTTATCAGTGGCGGCGGTCGATCCGTCCTCGATCTTGTATGTGCCCAGACCGTGGAACTTACCTGGATTTTCCAGTGCTGGTTTGTATCCGCGCCCTTTTTCAGTGATGATGTGCAGGATGACTGGTTCGTCCTGTTCTTTAAGGTATTCAAAAGTACGTATGAGTAGTGGCAGGTCGTGGCCATCGATGGGTCCGTAATATCTTAAGCCGAATTTTTCAAAAAGAACGTTGGGCAAGATGAGGTTTTTGGCATTACGTTCTATTTTGTGGGCAATTTTACGCACACCTTTACCGCCTATTTTCTCTACGAATTCAGCTGCCTTGTGGCGTACGGATGAGAATGTTGAGTGTGTCTGGAGTGCGTTGAAATACTTGGCAATAGCCCCGACGTTGCGATCGATTGACCATTCATTGTCATTGAGAACAACGATGAATTTTTTGGTGGTTTCAGCGATGTTGTTGAGTGCTTCAAGTGTGGGGCCGCAGGTAAATGCAGCGTCACCAGCAACGGCGACAACGTGGTTGTTATCGCCTTTTAAGTCACGTGCTGAGGCCATTCCAAGTGCGGCTGAGAGTGCGGTGCCAGCGTGCCCTGCGCCATAGCAATCATGTTCTGATTCAGTACGTAGTAAAAATCCATTCAAGCCATCTGGAGTCCGAATGGTGTTGATGCGGTCGGCTCGCCCAGTAAGCATTTTGTGTACATATCCCTGATGAGATACATCGAGTAGAAACTTGTCTGTAGGGCTATCGAAAACCCGATGCAGTGCAGTTGTTAATTCAACTACCCCGAGGTTTGGGCCTAAGTGTCCCCCAGTTTTTGACAGAGAGTGAATGAGGGTGTGCCGGATTTCTTCACACAAGTCATCAAGTTTGTCCGCGGGCAATGCCTTAACATCGTCTGGACCGTTAATTTGTGATAGAAGTTCGGGTAATTCAAAAGAGCCGGATTTCGTCGTCATTGGAAGTAGTGGGAGAGTCGTCTTTTATGTCAGAGATCTCAGGTTTAGATTGGTCGTTACCATCTTCAGATGGCTTGGGTTTGAGAGTGATGAGTTCGAGCCGTTTGCGTGCGCCATCAAGCACAGATTCGCAATGGCTGATTAACTTGGCGCCGCGTTCGTAGGATGCGATGAGCTCTTCTAATGCGAGTTGCCCGGATTCCATGGTGTTGACCATCTCCTCCAGTTCATCGAGGGATTGCTCGAAGCTAGGCATTTTTGTAGATTTTTTGGCTGGCATGGCAATGAAGATATCTAATCAGATGATCCTGTGATCGGGCGAGCCGAGTAAAGCATGATTTGCCCATATGAGTAAAGAGGTTGCTTGTGAGGGTAACGTTGTGATAGGGGTCTGAATTTGGGGTGAGTGTCGACAAAATTTGCTGCATTGCCTTGATATCCCCACGACCCCATCACCAGCGGGTAGAGTTTACCATAGGGTGCGTTGTTGCTTCCGACTGACCTTAGTATATTACCACTGGCATAAGAATAAGGAGTGATGAGGATCGAGTTTACCGGAGTTTGTTGAGTTCTGGCTATACTTTCGATTTCTTCGATTTGGTCTAAATTTTGAGGTAGCCAAGCAGACATGCGATCAGCATACCATGCAACTGCCCAGGGAGTGTCGCTAATTACGATCTCGTTGGGATCAGTATTATCTGCCAATGTGCGGTTGTAAACACTGGGCAAGTATGGAGGCCAGTGAGGAAACCCACCATAACCATCGGCGCGCAGACCTCTCTTGATGTCCTGAGGTATTGACAACAGCATGGGGCCAGCGCTGATAGCGACGATACCTATTAAATGTGCATTTCTCAGGGCGTACATCGACTGTGGAAGGTCAAGTCGTGCCCATAAGATGGAGACCATGGCGAGTCCATAAGCGGCCATTAATGGAGCAAAAAGGATGTGTATTTGGTTTGGATCCATGGCTTCATTACGGAGTCCATAGATTGACATACCAAGACTTGCGAAAATCCACATCACTAGGATCAGCCAACGGAATGATGCCAGAGAAGCGCGTTTGAAAGGATGCAGAAGAGCAACAAAAAACAGTGGAGCAACGAGAATGGCACCCAGGTTGTTGTGCAGCTCAGAAATTTGGCGAAGTGAGGTTGCAAGAATGTTTAGCAATAGGCCTTGTAATCCAAGGTCTTCGCCAGCGGGTGATAGCGAGCGCATGATTGAGTCTTGAGACAATCCCAGACCATCGTGGATCGTATAATAAGCGGTGCCAAATGCACTACCGGTGGGGCTGACATACAAGAAGTAAACAACGGGAATTACACAAACAGCCAGTATACCCACCAACAGGGCTGCTATGATTCCACGCGGTTTGAAGTAAACAGCAGCAAAGATTACATACCCAACATACACCCACAGAGTGATCCAGTGGGTCAGTACGAGCAGACACATAAATATGCCTGACAGTAAAATGGGTGTGAGAGCAGAACGGTTTTCTTCGGTGTTTTCCACAGCACGCCATGTGAAGAACATAGCGCATGAGAACAACATCAGCATGAGCATCTGGGGCAAACCCGATTGGGAGAAACTCCACATGAGTTCACAAAAAAGCATCAGCAGTGCGACGGTTGCAGCAATATTGGTGTCGAAAATTCTAGCTACTAAAAGGTAGTTCACGCCAATGGAAACAAGGAAGAAAATAACACAGGTTAGAGCGATGACACGGTCGAGTTGGTATATATTTGATTGTGGGGGCATACGCCATGTTTTACTATCACTAACATCGGCCGCCTTGAGCACTGCAGCATAAATACATGGGTTCAGTGGTGCGTGATAGGTATCGGGGAGGCTTTCTAAACTCGGGTAATCCTCTGCTTCCTCTTTCATTTGCCAGAGGGCAACCGGTCTTATCACCTTTGTGGTGTAACCATTACCACGGGCTATTTCACGTCCAATCTGAGCTTGTTCCATCGCGCGTGGTGAGGATAGACCTTGGAATGTGAAATAGAGGGAAATGGTGGATAGCCCCAGTAAGCAAACGAAGAAAATAGCGCGGCGTATAATTTTTGCTGGATCGTAGGCGGAGCCTGAGTTTTGGGGGGTGCTCATAGATATGCTGGATTTTGTTGGGGGGTGCTAGGAAGTCTGCTTGAGTTTACGCTGCAGAGTCCGACGGCTAATGCCAAGAAGGCGTGCTGCATCAGTTCGGTTATTGCCTGTGTGCGTGAGAGCGCGCTCAATTGTTTGCTGCTCCCGCACATGCAAGTTGAATTGCTCGTCCGTGGCAAGAGACTTTTCATCCTTTTCCTGAGAACTTTCATTAGCTGTGGGCAAGCTGGATGATCCCAACGCATCCGATGACAAGAAGTGAGGTAAGTGTTTGACGCCGATACGGGTGTCATTACACATGACCACTCCATGCTCGATGGAGGTTCTTAGCTCCCGTACATTGCCTGGCCAGGAATAGGACCTAAGTAGTTGCAAGGCCTCATCGGTAAGCGGCTTGAGCTCTTTAGAGTTCTCGGTTGAAAAATCTTTTAAGAAAGCTTGTGTCAGTAATATGATATCTTCTTTGCGTGCTCTCAGCGGAGGGACTGGAATGCTCACTACATTGAGGCGAAAAAAGAGATCCTCGCGAAATCTGCCTTTGCTGACTTGT
>JABHEX010000226.1 GCA_018676385.1 Akkermansiaceae bacterium | reverse complement strand
CGGCAGCTACTGCGGGTTTGTCCTCTGCGGTTGCTTCCTCTGCGGTTGCTTCCTCTGCGGTTGCTTCCTCTGCGGTTGCTTCCTCTGCGGTTGCTTCCTCTGCGGTTGCTTCCTCTACGGGTGCTTCCTCTACGGGTGCTTCCTCTACGGGTGCTTCCTCTACGGGTGCTTCCTCTGTTTTGGCAACTGTCTCTGGCTCGCCAGCTGCAACGGGCTGTTCCTCTGCTTTAGCTTGCTCAGTTGAAACGACTAGCTTGCGTCCCATGAACGGTTGGTCGTGAAGCACTTCAACAGCGCGCTGAGCGTCTTCTGATTTCTGCATGTCGATGAAACCCGAGCCTTCTGGCTTGTGTGTCTCTTTATTGTATTTTAGCTCCACGCGGCGCACGTTGCCGATGCCCTTAAACAGCTCCTCGATAGAGCTTTCGTCAGCATCTATGGAGACGTTGCCTAAAAGGAGTCGAGATCCGCTGTTGTTGCGGTTGTCTCTACCTTGCTTGGCTGGTTTGCGGTCACGTGTTTTTTTTTCCTGAGGTATGTCCTCACGTGGTTCACGTGGTGCACGCTCTTCAGTCGGCTTAGCCTTGGCGCCGTTGACGATGAGGTTGCGGCCCATGAATTCTTTATCGTGAAGCTCGGCGACGGCGCGCTTCGCCTCTTCCGTGCTGAGCATTTCCAAAAACCCGTAGCCTTTGGATCGATGGGTGTGGCGGTTGTAGATGATCTCTACGCTGTTAACCGTACCGATGCCTTTAAACAGGTCCTCGAGGTCTTGTTCACTTGCATCGTAGGATAGGTTGCCGAGATAGAGGCGGGGAGTTTCTACAGGGAAATCCTTACCCTTATCGCCGGCACCGCGTCCTTTGGCCTGAATCGACCCCTTGTCCTGAGCTTGATTGCCTTTTCCACGCGCATTGCGGGTGTTGGATTTGACTGGCTTCTTGCTGCCTTGCGCCTCCCCCTTGGCGGCAGGTCTGCGGCGCGGTGGTCGCGTGGGTGCTTTATAGAGACCGATGACCTTTAGGAATTTCTCCCACAGCGTCAGTGGGAGTGGCTGAGGTTTGCGATTCCTCTTGCCCCCTTGGCGGCGGTTTTGGCCACCGCCACCACCTTGGCGACGCTGGCCTCCTTGGTCTTGCCCCTGATGGTTGCGGTTTCTGTTACGATTACGGTTCCTGTTGCGGTTGCGATTAGCGTTGTTATTGTTGTTTCCGCCTTGGCGGGGTTGGTCCCCGTCGTTGCGGGGCTTGCTGTTGGTATCTTGAGACATGGTAATAAGTCGTTGATGGTTGTTGGTAGCACACGCTGGAAGTGGCTGTCACTCTGGGCGCGATATCTGGCATCCTGTAGACGGATGCGAAGCTTGGAGCAGGGCGGGCATTATTCCGACCCAAGGCGATCACTTGCTGTTGTGTGCAAATATGAGGCACGGGCGTTCCCTGATGGACCGATTTTGGTCTGGACTGAATACCCACGAATGGGCGGTGTCCCCAGCTGTCTGCCCGCATCTGTGAAATGCGGCTGCTCTGACTGGGGTGATATTTCAGCAATAATTGCATCGGAAAAGCATGCGTGCGGACGAAAACTATCCAAGATAGGGCAAATGACAAGGATGTAATAAGAGGTTGTCTCAATCTGATGTTGTCAGACGGGAAGATGTCGCTAATGTTCAAGCCTCTCACCTCATTGATCCTGTCCTTGATGAAAATTATAGTCACATGCAGCCTAATACTATCGATGTCAGCATCCGTGCTTTTTTCGAGCGAAAGCTACATCGCAATGGAGGCGCACACAGGGAAGGTGCTTCTGGCGGCAAAGCCAGAGCAAAAACGACCTGTAGCCAGCTTGACTATGATAGCTACTGCTAAGGTAGTCCTTGATTGGGCTGATGCCTCACAAACTAGCTTGGCCAGCCAAGCATTTGTCCCCCAGAGCGCCTTCGCATTCCAAAGCTCCAACCCCATGGGGCTACGCCCGGGTGATCGAGTTACGCTTCGTGATGCTATCTACTCAGCATTGATGGGTTCTGATAATATCGCGGCTCATACTCTCGCTGATCATGTAGGTCGTGCTATACTAGCTCACAGGCGTCAAACGGGGGATCCGCAAAAAATATTTGTAGCAGAAATGAACTACCTTGCTAAGGCGTTGGGTATGCGTAGGACACGCTTTGGTAATTCACACGGCCTGAATCATGTCGGAAGGAAAAGTTATTCTACAGCATCAGATATAGCACGACTTTGTGTGCACGTAATGCGCGACACTGGTTTTGCATTTTATGTGAAGCAGAAGTCGCGCAATATTTATGTCAATAAGGCAGGTGGGCGTAAACTCGCTTTCAAGGTGACAAATGGAAACCCACTACTCGGTGTGTTTGGAATTAATGGCATCAAAAGTGGATCATCAGTATCCGCGGGACAATGTCTCGCGGTGAATGCACACCGGTCCCCACTGGTGAAAAAATTGTCCGATGATCGGGCGCAGATCCGCTACCGTGATCTTATCGTGGTGGTACTCGGCAGTAATGATTTTGCTGCACGCAGTAAGCAACTCATTTCTCAAGCATGGCCGATGTATGATAGTTGGGCAGCATCGGGTTACCAACAAAACGCACAGAGCAGTAAACTCATTGTTGTTCCAAAAATCAGATAAGGACTGATAATTTTTATGAAAATAGGAGTACTAAATAGCGGGGGCGACTGCCCAGGATTGAATGCAGTGATTAACGGTGTTGTTGGTGCCGCTGATAAACTTGGTTGGGAAGTGTATGGATTTATTGATGGTTTTGAGGGCTTGCTTCCAGAGGGAGGTGACTACCTTAAACTAACACCGGACGATACCACTGGTATCGGTAAATTGGGTGGCACTATTTTAGGAACTACCAATAAGGGGCATTTCGCTGCAAAGATTGGAGAGGGGGATGTCGCCAAAATCCCCGAAGAAATCATGTCCAAGGCACGTGATAATATGGATTTGCTGGGGATAGAGGCATTGGTTGTAATTGGCGGTGACGGGTCGCTAACAACTGCACTGCAAATGAATCAAGAGGGGTTTAATGTCGTGGGTGTTCCAAAAACGATTGATAACGACCTCCAAGCCACAGCAATGAGCTTCGGCTTTGACAGTGCTGTAACCTCAGTAGTAGATGGGCTCGACCGGCTTCAGACGACGGGGCAAAGCCACAAGCGGGTCATGGTGCTTGAGGTGATGGGACGGCACGCCGGATGGATTGCTCTTTGGGGTGGCATCGGTGGTGGTGCTCATGTCATTTTACTTCCGGAGATCGACTTTGATCTAGAAAAAGTGGCCGATTTCATCAAACAGCGTGAAATTGATGGTCAACGCAGTACGTTAGTCGTGGTAGCAGAAGGCGCTAGAATTAGCGGGGGCGAATTAATTACCAAGGGTGAGGGTTCTGCCAGTGAGGTTACCTTGGGTGGTGTTGGGCAGGTTGTGGCACACCACCTTGAGAAGATGACAGGTAAAGACACGCGGTCTTGTGTGCTAGGGCACCTTCAGCGTGGAGGCTCGCCAACGGCAATAGACCGAATACTCGGGGCACGTTTCGGAGTCAAGGCAGTGAAAATGATCGAGACAGGCGAGTATGGTCGCATGGTTAGTTATCAAGCTTATCATGTAGACTCAGTGCCTATCGAAGAGGCTGTGCACCAGCTACGCTTGGTGAATCCCGATGGGGAAATGGTGGATACCGCACGCGCTCTGGGTATATGCATGGGCGACCGATAATTTTTAAAACCAAATACTTAAATGAAAGACCCATTACTTAAACTTCTAAAATCCAAGGCTCGGTTCAGTAATGCAGAGTTGGCCGAGGCGCTGAGCCTTCAGGTGGATGCTGTAAATGACCAAATCTCTCAGTGGGAGGGGGATGGTACGATCCTTGGTTATCAAGCGGTGATTGATGACGAAAAAGCCGGTGAGATGGGCGTGGCTGCATTTATTGAAGTAAAACTAACTCCTGAACGAGGTGGGGGGTTTGATCGCTTGGCCATGCGCATTGCTCGTTTTGACCAGGTATCATCATGTTACCTTACCAGTGGAGGGTATGATCTGATGGTTGTCGTCGAAGGCCAAGGTTTGCGTGATGTCGCTCAGTTTGTATCAGAAAAGCTCAGTACCCTTGATGGAGTTCTCTCAACAGCTACGCATTTCCGATTGAAAGCCTATAAAGAAAACGGCTTCATCTTTGAAACCGAAGAGCCTGAAGGCAGGTTGCCAGTGACGCCTTAGTCAATTCCAATTAACGCTAATGGACTACTCGAAAAAAATTTCGAAGCAGGTTGCTGGTATCCCACGATCGGGTATCCGCGACTTTTTTGAGCTCGTACAGGGGCGCGATGATGTGATATCGCTCGGTGTTGGAGAACCTGATTTTGCGACACCATGGCACATTCGTGAGGCAGCGATCTATTCTCTCGAGAAAGGATTCACTAGCTACACTTCAAATCTTGGATTGTTATCACTGCGGAAAGCGATCAGCAGATATGTTGATGATTTCTTTAAAGTGAACTACAGTGCTGATTCCGAAATCCTCGTCACCGTGGGAGTTTCAGAGGCCATAGACCTCGCGTTACGAGCATTGATTAACCCAGGGGAGGAGGTTGTTTTTCACACACCATGCTACGTTTCTTATCTTCCAAGTATTGCGCTAGCTTACGGTGTTCCGGTCGAGGTGCCTACGAAGAAAGAAGACAACTTTGCGCTCAGGGCAGATATGCTCGAGGCGGCAATCACTCCGCAAACACGCGTGTTAATGCTGAATTTCCCCACAAATCCAACGGGTGCTGTAATGCCAGTGGATGAACTCGAGAAGATTGCACAGCTTTGTGTCAAAAACGACCTTATCGTGCTCAGTGATGAAATCTATTGTGAGCTGTGCTACGGAGAGGACGAGCATGTCTCGATTGCTACTATGCCGGGTATGAGAGAACGTACGATACTATTGCACGGTTTCTCCAAAGCTTTTGCGATGACAGGATTTCGACTCGGATATGCGTGTGCGCCCGCGCCACTCATCGAAGCCATGATGAAAATACATCAATATGCAATGCTGTGTGCGCCCATGACTAGTCAAGCAGCAGCGCTTGAAGCTCTGGAAAATGGTGAAGCGGCCATGCTGGAAATGCGCGAAAGTTACCATCAGCGCCGAGATTTTGTAGTCGGTAGGCTAAATGAAATCGGAATCGAATGCCACTCGCCGGGTGGGGCGTTTTATGTTTTCCCTGATATTCGTAAATTTGGATTAAGTAGTCAGGAGTTTGCCATGCGCTTACTTGAAGCTGAAGATGTTGCTGCTGTTCCAGGTGATGCGTTTGGTCAAGCAGGAGAGGGTTTCCTGCGTTGTTGTTATGCAACGTCACTAGATGAACTTAAAACGGCGATGGATCGCATCGAACGGTTTGTCGCTACACTTTGATGCCCGATCAGTCATGAGGCCTTTATCTGAGATTAAAAATGACCGCACGCTAGCGCATGTTGTCCCGCTTGTTGCATTTATGGTCATCATGTTGCCATGGCAGTTCGTTGGAGATTTAATTGAATGGAAACATCCGCTAGCACCGTGGTGGCGTCGATATCCAGAACATTGGTTATACCCACTCCAGTCGCTTATAGCCATAGCCTTACTTCGATTTTTCCGTAAAAACTATAACTTTAAAGTGAGCCCGCGAGGCGTCTTAATTGGGGTGCTTATGGGTGCGGTCGGGATAGGCTTCTGGCTTTTACCTACCCATCTACACATGGTGCTCGGCCTTGAGGGGGATCAAGAGGGTTGGTTAAAATGGTTTGGAGTTATGCCACGCGATGACGGTTTTAATCCTCAGGATCTATCGGATATTTTTGGGGGTAGCCCGAGTGTTTACTGGACCACGCTGATATTGCGCTTCTTCCGGGCAGTTGTGGTTGTGGCATTGGTGGAGGAGATTTTCTGGCGTGGATTTTTGATGCGCTTCCTATTGAATCCTGATCGCGACTATTGGGCGGTGCCCTTCGGTAAGCCTGCATGGGTTTCTTATGCAGTTGTGACACTGGCATTCGTGCTAGTGCATCAGCCGGTAGATTATGTGGGTGCGTTTGTCTTTGGGTCAATTATGTATGGCGTGGCTGTCTGGACGCGTAGTTTGATGGCGTGCGTAATCATGCACGGTGTTGCTAACCTACTGATGGGGATTTACGCTCTTTACTATGCCAAATATGGGCTATGGTAATTTTAATTACACACAACACGAACTGAGCTCAGCTCAAGCTTCGAACCAAATTTACGGCTCAAGGCCCGAGATACAGAACATAAATATAGCGACATGCACATTGGAATTGCACAGATCAACTCAGTAGTTGGGGATTTCCCGGGTAATGCAAAGCGTATTCTTGCGGCTTATCGTGAGTGTATTGAAAATGGTGCTGAGATAGTGGTTTTACCAGAAATGGCACTTGTGGGCTATCCGCCGTGTGATTTGTTATTTAAGTCACAGTTTGTGCCGAAGTGCCTGCAGGCGCTTGACTACCTGGCTGACGAGGTTCGTGATATACCATTGATAGTGGGATACGTTGATGAGTGCCCCGCCGATGCGATAGGAAAGCCTTATCGTAATGCAGCCGCATTCCTGCACAACGGTAAGGTGCTGCACAAGATCTGGAAGACACTACTGCCGGCTTATGATGTTTTTGATGAGCGCCGTTACTTTGAGCCTGGCGAGAACTCTAAACCGATCGAGTGGAACGGTCTACGCTTGGGGATCACCATCTGTGAGGATATTTGGACGGAGGATTATTTACACCGACCTCTCTATCAGCGTGACCCGATCAAAGAACTTGCCGATCATGGGGTTGATGTGATTTTGAATTTGAGTGCATCGCCCTACAGTATTGGTAAGCCAAAGCGTCGATTTGAGATGCTTACTGGTGTCGCCCAAGCCGCAGCCAAACCACTGGTTTACTGCAATTGTATTGGTGGTAACGATCAGTTAATTTTTGATGGTAATTCTCTAGCGCTGGACGCTGAAGGCAGGCCGCTTGCAGCGCTGAATCCCTTTGATGAGCAATGTCTGGTGGTTGATGTGAGCCAGCAGGGATCGGATCAGAACCTGCCTGATCAAACATGCCCAGAGGATGAATGCTACAAGGCACTGGTGTTAGGATTGCGAGACTATGCTCATAAGTGTGGCTTTACCAAAGCATGCCTTGGTCTCAGTGGAGGAATCGATTCTGCTCTCACTGCAGCTATTGCGTGCGACGCGCTAGGTTCGGAGAATATTCATGGCTTGACCATGCCCAGTCAGTATTCTTCGGATGGCTCAGTTGGTGACTCTATCAAACTAGCCGAAAATTTAGGGATGACCTGCGATACGGTGCCCATCGGTGATGCCTTTGAATCGGTAAAATCGGCAATGCGTCCTGTTTTTGGTGATCTTCCTGAAGACTTGACTGAGGAAAACATGCAGGCACGCATACGAGGGGTTTTACTGATGTCGCTGTCCAATAAATCCGACAGGATGTTGCTCACCACTGGAAATAAGAGTGAACTCGCGGTGGGGTATTGCACGATGTATGGTG
>JABHEX010000225.1 GCA_018676385.1 Akkermansiaceae bacterium | reverse complement strand
ATGCAAAATACGATTAAAATTAAATAAGTAAAAAATGCTCGTGGTGATCCACAGTTATTTTGACGTACTACGAAATAAGCTTAATGAGTGACATCATGCGAAAAAAAATTAATCGAGTAATCTCTATAGTATTAATTTCAATCAATTTTGCCTTGGTAACCACAGCAAGTCTTGGCTCAGATATTCCATGTAATGTAAAATTAGAATTCGATAGTAACTCCAAAGGTTCAGTCGCAAACTATGTACTCTCACTGCAATTGAAAAATACAACCGGGCGCCAAATTTCTGGTGCATCGGTGATATATAGTGACCTCAACAACGAGCAGCTTGGAAATACAATGTTGGTTTGTTCGAGTAGCCTTGAAAATGATGTTAAACCAGGAAGTTATGGAAGTTGTGTAGGAATTTTACAAAGGGTAGATGGGGCATTTATGAACGCTTTTGGAAGTGAAAAATGGACAGAAATAGTGAATACACAACTCGCAAAATTGAATGCTGTAAAAAAATGTGAAGTACTTGGGTTCTCTTACTAGATCAAATTTTGATACACAAAGTCTAAGCAATTAAAAATTCTTACAGTTCAAAGATTGCAGCGGTAAATAGTCTAATTTCTACTTGATCTAAATATATCATACTAACTTAAATGACTTTTAAGCCATTTAATTTTTAAACGTGTTCCTAAGCGAATCCAACGTATTTTTTAATTGGTTAGAAATATTGCAATCTACTTCAATTTTCATTTTCTTTTCAGCGAAATGCACCTCAAGGTTTGACGTTACATCACTGAACTTCGGATCTAGCTGAATTTGAAGCCTATTACCCTCAGCAGTTCCAAGGAACGCCCTACTTAAATTAAAGTTAACACTTTTATTTGTTTCCAGGTCGACCACTATAAAAGAGTCAGTCAAAAGTTCGCAATTAGTTATCAGTTCAATTTCTGCGATTATTTTTTCTTGAGGACGATCAAAAACTGAGTACAATTTTGCTGATCCCCAAAAAGTAATTGCATTGGTGATTAGAAGCAAAAGGACTAGCGTAGTGATATTTTTCATTTCAAATCACATTCCAGTTTGTTTCTCAGCACACGCTGAATATGGTATCTCACATTTACGAAGACCCGGATACACCGTGTTCAATTCATATGCTATATATTTCAAATGACATATAGTAGAGATTGATATTTAGAAGGGCATAATTTGTATAATAGAGATGCAAAATTCAATTCTGAACTAGAAACAAAGTTCAATAAGAGGTTCAATAAATACGGCGCCAATCCAAAAGGCAGTTATTGGCTAAATGCTGAAAGACAAAATTTGCGTTTTGATATCATGTTCAAAGAAATCATTAAACTTGGGATTAAAAAAGCATTCTCTGTTGGCGATATTGGTTGTGGATACGGTGCACTTCTGCAGTTCATCATGGAGAAATATAACAATGATAAAATACACTACTATGGCTACGATATCTCAAAAGAATTAATTGATTATTGCAGAAAAAATTATTGCCAAACCGGGGCTACATTTTCTGTTGGGTCGAAGCCCCAAAAGAGCTTAGATTTTTGCCTTATTTCTGGTACCTTCAACCTAAGTGCTACGAAAATTTATTCTGAATGGGAAAACTATATATTCAGAAATTTAACCAGTTGCTGGCAGCAGACACGCACGGCTCTAATCTTCAACTTACAGACGTGCGATGAGCCCTACATCTCGAATGGCAATATTTTCTACGGAAATAAATACGCTATCGCAAGGCGATGCGGCTTGTTATTTGGATCAACTAGTTTTGTGAGCCACAGCCAGCTACCGCACGACACTACTTTTGTTATCAAACGAATATCAAAAGATTAGACGTAATTCGACTTAAACTTTATAATATAATTTCATAATTAATCGTGTTAGGTATGAAGTTTAGCGTCAGTTACCTCATAACACAGATCCGCAGCAGTTAATGCGTATGCGGAAAGGCGCCCGCAGGCGCCTCCCCCAGGGTCCTAAGCCTTGGCACGGGCGCCAGTTGGATCATAAAGCGGCTTGATCGACGCTTCCGCGACAACCCGCGTTCCAGCAACGTCGATTTCATAACTGGAGGCCAAAACTTCAGCCACGCTCTCACCGGCACAGGGCACATATCCCAAGCCAATTGCGCCACCGAGGTGATGACCATAATTGCCAGATGACAGGTAACCTACAATCTCACCATCCCGCAGCACCGGCTCATTGTGGTACAAAAGCGGCTCTGGATCGGTCAGTTTGAACTGTACCATGCGCGCATTCAGTCCCGCTTCCTTCTTGCGCAGCACCGCATCACGACCGATGAACTCAGCTTTGTCCGTCTTCACCGCAAAGCCCAATCCAGCCTCTAGAACATGGTCCTCGCAAGTTATGTCATGGCCAAAATGTCGAAAACCTTTTTCGATACGACAGCTGTCCATCATATGCATGCCGCAGAGTTTTGCATTCATTTCTTGCCCAGCCTGCCACAGTGTTTCAAAAGCATGGCCCGCCATATCTGCGCTGACGTAAACCTCCCAGCCCAACTCGCCCACATAGGTGACCCGATGCACCCGTGCCAGCCCCATGCCCAGCTCAATTTCTTGCGCCGTCCCAAAGGGATTGTTGGCATTTCTGAAATCATTGGGAGAAACCCGCTCTAATAATTTACGAGCATTTGGTCCCATGACAGCCAAGACGCCTTCACCCGCCGTGACATCAGTTATCACAACATTAAACGCCCCTTTGTGGCGCATCATCCAGGTCTGATCAGCCAGACGGGTCGCAGCCGGGGTGACCACCAGATAACAAGTTTCAGACAACCGGGTGACGGTCACGTCAGCCTCGATCCCAGCCCGATCATTTAGAAATTGCGTGTAGACAATCTTACCCAAGGGCACATCATATT
>JABHEX010000224.1 GCA_018676385.1 Akkermansiaceae bacterium | reverse complement strand
TGCCATAAAGCAAGGTATTTTCCATGACATAAACGGGATCGTTATCGCGGATGGCGGACTTCATAAGCCCCTTGGCATCGGCTGGTGTAGCAGGGGAACAAACTTTGAGACCTGGGAAAGAGGCAAAAATAGCCTCCGGAACATGCGAGTGTGTCGCCCCCACACCAGTTCCACCGTTAGCTGGACCGCGCATGACAATGGGCACGTTACAGAGCCCGCCAGACATGTAGCGTACGCATGCCGCGTTATTGACAAGTTGATCGAATGCCACGGAATGGAACGACCAAAACATGAGTTCCATCACAGGCCTGACACCTAACATGGAAGCACCGATACCCATGCCGATAAACCCAGCCTCAGAAATAGGCGTGTCGACGATGCGTTTGCATCCCCATTTTTCCCAAAGACCCTCGGTTACTTTGTAGGCACCGTTGTATTGGGCAACTTCCTCACCCATGATTACAACGTTTTCGTCGCGGGTTAGTTCTTCATCAAAGGCTTCACGAAGGGCGTGGCGGTAGAGTATTTCTCTCATGATTAAAAAAGGTTAATGTGGTTAGCAAAAAAGTGCTTAGTCGTTGAAGAAGTGACGGCCAACTTGTGAGGCGTCGGTTTTGTTGTCTGTCTCCCAGTAGACGTCTTCGAAAATTGATTCCACGGTGGGCGCAGGTGATTCATCGGCAAATTTTGCCGCAGCAACGGCCTCTTGTTTTGCCTCCTTGTCGATGTTATCCGCTTCTTCATCTGTTATCACAGCCTCATCAATAAGGCGACGGCGCCAAAGGCGGAGAGGGTCGTGATAAGTCTTATATTTCTCAATTTCTTCAGGAGTGCGGTATTTCTTCGCATTCGCATCCGCTACCGAATGACCGTAGTATCGGTATGTGGCAATCTCTAACACCGTTGGTTTACTCTCCTTGCGCGCACGCTCCATGGCGATATGTGTTTTGGCGCGGACCTCGTAAACATCTTCTCCATTAACAAGATCCCATTCCATATCATATGCCTCTGCACGCTGCGCTAGGCAATCTTTATAAGCACTCGAGCGCTGCTGGCTCGTCCCCATGGAGTAACCGTTGTTTTCAATAATGTATACGACTGGCAGTTCAAACAACGCGGCGAGGTTCAGTGACTCATGGAATGCACCTTGGTTGACAGCACCATCCCCGAGGTAACACAGACAGCAGCCTTCCTGCTCCTTGTATTTCACCCCATAGGCAAGACCCAAGCCCAGAGGCGCCTGGCCAGCAACGATACCGTGCCCACCCCAGAAATTCTTAGACGGGTCAAATAGGTGCATCGATCCACCCTTACCTTTGGCCGAACCTGTGGCTTTACCATAAAGCTCAGCCATACAGGGGTTCATTTCCATACCCACAGCTAATGCATGTCCGTGACAACGATAGGCAGTGATGACGTGATCATGATCACCGCACAATGAAATCGTACCAACAGCAACGGATTCCTGACCTATGTATAGGTGTAAAAACCCACCCATTTTACCTCCATTATAGAACTTCAATGAAGTTTGCTCGAAACGCCGGATGCGCGCCATGTCACGGAAGAGATCAATCTTCTGTTCAGCGCTTAAGCTCTGGTTGACTTTAGATTGTGAAAAATCGAGAGGAGATGCTGGTGAATCCATCGGTAAGTTATAGTGGTGAAAGAAAAGGTGAACTAGTGGCTAGCGGCGATAGGTTCAAGCCCAAACCGACGTGCAGTCTTTAGCGAGGGAAACTTGAGCGTTGCGACGAACATTAAAGTGAAGACAGTATTGGCACACAGGCTGTTGCGGAAAAATACCCAAGTAGGCAAATGCGTTGCTGGATGCCCAGTCCACATCGCCAGCGTAAAACCATCCCATGTCTTGGGATAGGCTGGATCAGCAAGATAGCTATAAAAATTAGTCGATAGATAGAAAAACGTCGCAGCCAAAAGCGTGCCACCAACAAGCGGTAAAAAAGTCGTTTTACCACGCAATCGGTAACCAATCATCACGCAAACTAACATGGCCAAAAGAATGATAACATCAATCATCCCAAAAACTTGATACCCTTGAATCAAACTCGTCACCGGACCACCTATAACCCAAGCAAAAGCAGCTGCTGGTAAAAGCAAAGGACAAGCGCGAGCAAACACGGCCGCACAAAAGAACAACGCCGCAAACGGCACAATATTCGGCAAGCTTTCGCTGGTGTATGCACCACCAACTCTAAATACCAGTAGTAGAGCAATTAACAAAGCGATTGGCATGATGTCCCTCTTCACGTCGGGAAGCTAGCACTGCTAGACGGCTTGACCAGAAAAATGAGCACACATGCCACAAGACCGTGCCCAAATTAGGAATTGAGCATACGCAATGCATCACGCAAAAGATCTTCAGTAGGAGCATCCGCCTTGATTTTAGCAATCGCAGCCACCGCCTTACGCGCCTCCACTTGCTTGTACCCTAGCCCAATCAATGCTGACTCAGCATCCACCGCCGCGCTCGGCACAGACTCGCCTGCCGCTGCCTGCCATGCCTCGGCCACACCTACCTTGTCCTTAAGCTCGAGAATAATTCGCTCAGCCGTTTTTTTACCTAGACCTTTGATCTGAGAAAGCGCGGCAGCATCACCATTAACGACGCATGATTTAAAATGATCTACCGGCATCCCACTAAGCACAGCCATCCCGATAGCTGGGCCAATACCTGTCACACGCTCAATCAACAGAAG
>JABHEX010000223.1 GCA_018676385.1 Akkermansiaceae bacterium | reverse complement strand
TTATCATGGTGGGTGAGATTCGTGACAAGGAGACAGCCAGTATTGCTATTCAGGCTGCCCTGACCGGCCATTTGGTATTTTCAACACTTCACACGAACGATGCTCCTGGCGCAGTAGCTCGCTTAGCCGATATTGGCATCCAGCGCTTTCTTATTGCTTCATCCATTCGTGCGATTGTCGCCCAGCGGCTTGTTCGCAAACTATGCCCTAAGTGTAAGGCACCAGCTGTCCTGACCGATCGTGAAATGCGCGTTTTGGGTCTAGATGCCAAGCAGGTCGCAGAGAGTGAGATCATGGGGCCTGAGGGTTGTGATTTATGCCGCACCACAGGATACAAGGGGCGGATGGGCATTTTTGAAATCTTTAAGGTGGACGATGAGGTCAGGCACCTCATTAATGAGAAGCTCACCTCACCTCAGCTCCGCCGTCGCGCGAGAGAGTTGGGAATGCGTACGTTACGTGAGGACGGCATCCGTAAAATTCTATCAGGCTCCACTTCCTCCGAGGAGGTTCTACGGGTGACGATGTCCGATAGTGATTAGCGTTTTAACTTTTTAGCAACATACCCCCTGTAATCAGGAGACAACAAAGCGAATATAACTTTCATGGACAATTCACAACTCATCGACATCTTCCTCAACCGTGGCTTGATCGATCAGTATCTGGCGGATGACATCATTCAAGAGATCGAAAACAGCGGCAAGGAAATCTCCGAAATCCTCTCAGACTACGACGTCATTCAGGAGAAGGACGATATTTGGCCGATCATCGCCAACGAACTAAGCGTCGGAATGGTTGACCTAAACAACTTTGAACCACCATCTGAGCTGCTTGCCATGATTCCTGCTGGTTTGGCTCGTCTACATGGCGCGTTGCCGGTGAATGTTGACAGTGAAGGCCTGACAATTTGCCTTGTAGATCCCCTTAATCCACAAGCTATTGAGGATTTACGATTTGGATTGGGTAAAGAGATAATCCTTGCGATTGCACCCGATTATGTGGTGGAGAAAAAACTTGCCGACGCCTACGGTGGTGAAGGGCAAGCGATGGATGACATCCTAAACCAGCTTGAATCTGGAGCTGACGGAACTGGGGAGCCGAGCGCTCAAGATTTAGAAGCGGAGGCAAACTCTGCTCCTATCATCCGTTATGTCGATCTTGTGCTCTACCAGGCAATCAACGAAGGAGCGTCGGATATCCATTTTGAACCCTTCGAGGCAGACTTTAAGATTCGTTATCGTGTAGATGGTGCACTTTATGAAATGGCTCCACCTCCGGTGCACTTGGCGCTCCCCATCCTTTCAAGGATTAAGGTCATGTCCAACATGAACATTGCGGAGAAACGAGTTCCACAGGACGGGCGCATCGTAAAGCATATAGGTGAGAAGCAAGTCGATATGCGTGTTTCTACACTCCCCACTCAGCATGGAGAAAGTATTGTGTTGCGTGTTTTAGATCGCAGTAATGTCAATCTCAGTCTGGAAGCTCTGGGTATGCCTGATGATGTTTTTAAATACATTAACGAAACGGTAAGAAAACCTAATGGAATTTTTATATGTACCGGCCCAACGGGTGCGGGTAAGACCACAACCCTTTATGCAGCGCTCAAGGAAATTAACACCATTGACTCCAAACTTTTGACGGCAGAGGATCCGGTGGAATACGACGTTGATGGAATTATTCAAGTGCCTGTGAACGAGGGGATTGGGTTATCATTTTCTCGCGTACTACGTGCGTTCTTGCGTCAGGATCCCGACCGCATTTTAGTTGGTGAGATTCGTGATCTAGATACGGCACAAATTGCTATCCAAGCATCATTAACAGGCCACTTGGTGTTGTCTACATTGCACACTAATGATGCTCCTGGCGCTGTGACGCGTCTGGTCGACATGGGCACCGAGCCATTTTTAGTAGCGGCCTCCCTCGAGGGAGTGCTCGCTCAGCGCTTGTTAAGAACTATTTGTAAGGATTGCAAAGCCTCATATGAGCCAAACGAGGCTCTATTAAACCAGTTGGGTGTTTCTTCGCACGAGCTCGGTGACAAGGAATTTCATACCGGTAAAGGGTGTGATTCTTGTGATCAGTCTGGCTACAAGGGTAGACGTGGGTTGTTTGAGCTATTAGATGTCACTGACCCCATACGCGATTTAATCACCGACCGTGCGCCCACTGTGGTGATCAAGCAGAAGGCGATCGAACTTGGTATGGAGACCTTGCGTGAAGATGGATTACGCAACATCTACGATGGGAACACCACTATCGAAGAGGTGCTCAAATACACCTAAATAAAAATTCTCAAAACAAAGCTCGAAATTCCGCACATTTTTTTTACTATTTTACCACAACACCCTAAATACCATGGCTAATTTTCAATACATAGCACTCGACGCCAAAGGTGAGCAGACCACAGGAACCGTTCAAGGCGCCAGTGAGTCGGACGCTATTCAGCAACTTCGTTCTCAAGGACTCTACCCCACTCAAGTAGTTGAGGAGGGCAAAGGCACACTTCAAGCTGGTAAAAATAAGCCCAAGGCACGCGGCAAGAAAAAAGTCAAAACTGTATCCGGTGGAAGAATCAAGCCAAAGGTATTGATGATCTTTACTCGTCAGCTCGCCACTCTAATTGACTCTGGACTTCCTTTGCTTCGCGGACTCACGGTGCTCGGCAAGCAAGAGCCTAACCCTGTGTTGAGATCTACCGTGAATTCGCTTGCAGATTCGGTTCAGACAGGTGCCACATTCTCAGAGTCCCTCTCTCAGCACCCTAAGATTTTTAACAAACTCTTCGTGAATATGGTGAAAGCCGGTGAGCTTGGTGGTGTGCTTGAAGTGGTGCTCACGCGTCTCGCTGAGTATATGGAAAAAGCGCATAAGCTTAAAAATAAGATTGTCTCCGCGATGGTGTATCCTGTGATCGTGCTCTTTATCGCGATTGCTATTTTGGTCTTTCTCATGCTTTTCATCGTGCCCAAGTTCAAAGACATGTTTGGAGATCAAGATCTCCCGGCTATTTCGAACATCGTTTTCAATGCATCAGATAACATGCTAGCGCGCAGTTTTGTGTTGCCTAATATTGTTTGGATATTTCTTGTTGTATCTGGCATCGTTGTTTTGATCAAAGCATGGGGTGGAACTAGCGGTGGTCGTGGTGTCATTGATGCTTTTAAGCTCAAAATTCCCATACTTGGTGAGCTCACTAAGAAGAGCGCGATTTCTCGGTTTTCTCGTACTTTAGGCACACTTGTCACTTCCGGTGTGCCAATTCTCCAAGCCCTCACCATCACTCGAGATACTGCAGGAAACGTGGTAGTTTCCAAGGCCATCGACCAAGTTCATGAAGCGGTCAAAGAAGGTGAATCTATTGTAGCACCACTGCAGGCCAGTGGAATTTTCCCTGCTATGGTCATCAGTATGGTCGATGTGGGAGAAGAAACAGGTCAGTTACCAGAAATGCTGCTAAAAATCGCAGACGTATATGATGATGAAGTAGATAACGCTGTCACTGCACTCACATCCATCTTGGAACCCATCATGATTGTATTCTTAGCGCTGGTTGTTGGCACGATAGTATTTGCGCTGTTCTTACCATTAATTAAGATGATCCAAAATGTCGATGGGCCTCAGTAGCAGCCACCCAATGTTACGTAGCAGGATTTGATTGCTGCGGAACTAATGGTGGCTTTCTTGGGCGGCCACCTTCAAAAAATCCAATGA
This sequence comes from Akkermansiaceae bacterium, assembly GCA_018676385.1. Lineage (GTDB taxonomy): Bacteria > Verrucomicrobiota > Verrucomicrobiia > Verrucomicrobiales > Akkermansiaceae > Oceaniferula. Next base: position 8,463 of record JABHEX010000223.1, on the reverse strand, counting down.
CGTTATTATCATGAAACAACCATCTCAAATTCGATCCCGTATTAGAAGTGGATTCACGCTCATGGAGCTCATGGTCGTGATAGCAATCATTCTTGTTCTAGCTACCATGGTCATCAGCGGAGTTGGATGGTATAAGCGCAAGGCAGCAGTGGGCAAAACTCAAGTCATGATGGCGAGTATCGAACGTGCATTGGAAGAATACTCATCTGATAGCGGCGTTTATCCTGCTGGTGACGGCAGTAAAGGAAGCACGGCGGATTTATACAAGGTGCTTTATGGTGATCCTGATGGCGATGGAAAGTCTAACTCAGGTGAGACCGTTTATTTGTCACTGCTGGATCCGAACTTAACTGGCAGTAAATTAACAGTGGAAAAAGTAGGTACCGATTACATCATTATGGATGCTTGGTTTGAACCATTCCGATATCTTCGTGGTAACCCTGCTGCGCAAATGAATCCTGATTTTGATCTGTGGTCCTTGGGAGTTGATGGCAAAGGTCACCCAAATGGAGATGCTAAGTCAAAGCAAGACGATTTAACAAACTGGAAATAACTCGCGTTATGCTGCCCGACTGAGCGGGGTTCAAGCGTTGTCACCCACCCGTGGTGATTCGTTGCATATTGGTCAACTTGCGCTTACTCAGCTACTAAAATCTAATCAAATGTCCGACAATTCATCACAGCCGAAGAATGATGCTGCTCTCAAAACAGAGCAAGAAACTTCAACCCCTGATGCTATGGCTAGAGCTGACTCTGCTGCTGAAGAAGCTGTTGAGACCTCAGCCATTGACTTAAATACTGGAAAGCAATCAAATGATCAGGGGCATAAATTGAGGAGTAAAAAATCTACAGGGAAAAAATCAGCGAAGAAAGTTGCGAAAAAAACCGCAAAAAAAGAAAGCAAATCAGATTCTTCTGGTGAGCGTAACCAGGATAAGGGGCAAAGTAACAAAGCCCCCCGTGATGATTCTAGCTCACACAGCCAGCCACGCCGTGGGCGCACGCGTGGTAAGGGACGCCAGCAACAGGAAACTGCAACCGAGCCAAAGGTCAAACTTAGTCGTAAGCTTATAGCCAAGCGCGCATGGAAAATTTTCGTCGGTGAAGTGACCGAGGAAGGGCTCGCGTTGATTACGGATAAGGATGCCCGAGAGCTCTCGAGACGCAGCTTGCGTGTTGCGGAAATCTATTCTCGTGAAGAGGCGGTTTCGTTGGCACAAGAAAGGGCCGAAAAGAAAGCGCCGAAAGTTGAAAAGAATTCCCATAAGGAAGAAAAATCAAAACAACAAGAGGCGCGTGCGGAGAAAGGCTAATCCGCTAATTCATCTTTAACTTGAGAGCCTCTCCGCATTTGCGGCAGAAATTTGCATCAACAAGATGCCCATGCATTCCGCATCCAGGACAAGCTTGTGAAGTGTGGTTGGACTCTAGTGCATGACGGACCATATCACTTGCCACAATACCCGTAGGCACTGCAATGATGGCGTAACCGGCTAGCACCATCATGGAGGTGATTAGTTGCCCTAGTGGCGTTGTTGCAGTCAGATCACCATAACCTACAGTAGTGATCGACACTATGGCGTAGTAAACGCTGATTGGAATACTGGTAAATTCTGTATTAGGCACGTCGTTCTCTACTAGATAGATCAGCGTGCCCGCAATCATAGCGAAGATTAGCATCGCGAGGAAAAATACTGTGATTTTTGCACGTGATGCAACTAGACCTTGCATGATCGTCTCACCTCCACGCACATGACTTACCATCTTCAACACTCGGAACATACGCAGCAGGCGAAGTAGCCTAATAACTGCAAAGTGGTTGGCACCGGCAAAAATTAAAGCGATGTATGCTGGGAGGCATGATAGTAGGTCCACGATACCGTAAAAACTGAAAATATAACGTAACGGCCGCCTCACTAACCAGATTCTTAGCAGATATTCGATGGTGAAAATCACTGTGAATGTCCACTCTGCCGCGATTAGTAGTTTATGGTATTCGAGCGCTATAGCATCGACACTCTCAAGCATCACAGCGAGCACACTCAAGCTGATCACCCACAGAAGTGCGACGTCAAAGAACTTGCCGCACGGAGTTTCAGCTTCAAAGATGATTCTCCACAGACGTTCCTTGAACGACTTGGTCGCGGAGTTAATAGAGTCACTGGAATTTGGAGACTTTGGTTCGTACACAAACAGAAGCATGCTGGTCTCCTGTTGATTTGTCAAATACCTCGTCGGGATGATGGCATGCCGCAAAATTTAAAACTAAGGGAAATTTGGGTTGACATGTCATTTATTGCCTCCTAGTTTGCGCGCCCCTCAGAGCGAGGTGGGCAGTGTCTCCTGATTATGGATTCATCACCCTGGGAAGTCGGCAAAAGTATGCGTTTTCAGCATGCCAAGCTATTTTTTAAAAACCACTACTCCAATATAACCAACCATGAAAACCTTTTCAGCAAAGGCCCACGAAGTTGAGCGTAAATGGTATGTGATCGACGCCACAGATAAGGTGCTTGGTCAGGTTGCCGTCGAGGCAGCCATCCTATTACGCGGCAAGCACAAGCCCATCTTCACCGCACACGTCGATACCGGCGATTACGTCATCATTACCAATGCCGAGAAGGTTGTACTGACCGGTAATAAAGAGACTGAGAAAATCTACACGCACTACACCGGTTATGTTGGTAACCAGAAGGTAGAGACACCAAAAAAGGTGCGTGCCCGCCGCCCCGAGCTCCTGCTGGAGCGTGCCGTCCGCGGCATGATCCCCCACAACAAACTGGGAGATGCCATCTACAAAAAACTCAAGGTTGTTATCGGCTCTGAGCACGGTCATGATGCACAGCAGCCAGAGACCTACGAAATCGGCTAATCCTCTAAAACATTCTAACTTTAACTAAATTTTCTCATGAGCGAAGCTACTACATACTGTGCTACTGGACGCCGCAAGACATCCGTCGCACGCGTTTGGATTACACCAGGAACCGGACGTATCACCATCAATAACCGTCCCTTTGAGGAGTATGTCCCCACGGTGACACTCCAAAACTCACTGCTTGAGCCTTTTCAAAGGGCCAAGCTTACCAATAAGTTTGATGTCAAGGTCGTCGCCAAGGGTGGCGGTATGACAGGTCAAGTTGGAGCAATCCGCCTTGGCATATCACGAGCTCTCTGTGAGCACGATGAAGAACTTCGCCCAGCACTGAAGGAAGCTGGTTTAATGCGCCGTGACCCACGTCAGAAAGAGCGCAAGAAATACGGTCAGCCAGGTGCGCGTAAGAAGTTCCAGTTCTCCAAGCGTTAATCCATACCAGAACCTCAATTTACCATGTCAAAGCATTCATCATTAAAGACAGCTGGCGGAGCCAGCGGAAAGCGTTCTGTACTCAAGCGATTTGAACGCATCAAGCTGCTCAAGCAGCGTGGCCAGTGGAAGAAGGGAGCCAGTCCGATTGGCCTCCCCAAGACCAAGCCAGAAGCATAAGCTTTAAGCACCCTATTACAACCCGCCCAATGAAATCCATTCGGGCGGGTTTTTTTGTCCACTTTCATTTAATCGAACATGAGCAACCCAGCACAAGGAACCCGACTAAACAAGTTTTTAGCCTCATGCGGCGTGGGCTCGAGGCGTGCGTGTGACGCCATGATCCAAGAAGGTGGAGTATATGTAAACAACGCGATTTGTGTTAATCCCGCAACGCGCGTCACATCGGATGATGCGGTGCGTGTAGGCAAAAGGATTGTAACACCGAGATCCACAGAAGTTATTTTGTTTAATAAACCCCGAGGACTTGTTTGCACAGCAAAGGATGAGCTGGGAAGGGAAACTATCTACGCAGCATTACCACAGAAACTTCATCATTTGAAAAATGTTGGTAGGCTCGATAAAGAATCAGAGGGTATTATTGTTCTTACGAATGACGGTGATCTTGCGCTGAGCCTAACTCATCCACGACAGAAGGTGGAAAAGGAATACATTGTGACGCTTAACCAAGCGTTCCAAAACGATGTAATGGATAAACTCATAGCCGGAGTGTATACCCCGGAAGGCAGGGCGGCTGCCAAGGCGGTGCGACGACTCTCACCACGCCGTGTCAGTGTGGTATTAGAGACAGGTTTGAAACGCCAGATCCGGTTGATGTTTGAAGCTGTCCATTTGCGTGTCACCAAGCTAGTGCGCGTGCGTATCGGTTCACTTGGTGGAGGTGGACTTGCGCCAGGTGAATGGTATGCTCTCGAGCCAAATGAAATTGAGGCACTAAAAACGAACCCAAAGCCTCGTAAACAACCCGCCGATGTGGAAAAAGCAAAACGCCAACGACCATCGAAAAACGCTTCCTCTCATCGATCGGTGAGAAAAACGGCAAAGAAACAGGTTCGTGGAAAGTCATCGGGCCGCCCTCCAAAGCGGCGCAGGTAATTAAGAGAAACACGATAAAGCTTACTGATTAATTTCGACTTGGAGGTGCTGAAATTGTTTACCAACATCGCATCCGTTAGGTTAGAGATTTGTCCGTTGAGTCAGTCCCGCAGGTGTGATTGACGAGTGAGTAGATTTTATTTGTTTCTATCGTCATTATAGTGCGCATCTAAGAAATCAGGAATTATCGGATCCAGACGTTAGAATAACGATTTTTTGATATTGGAGGGTAGCAAATTCTTGACCGATGAGCTTGATAATAAGCATGTCTGACTTGGTGAAATGTAGGATTGCCAAGTTGTGTGCAATCGTTAGTTTGGGTATGTAATCAAGTTACACTTTATCCATGAGTAAAAACATTGAAAGCCACCTCAGCGAAGACCGTGAGTTCAAGCCATCGAAGGAATTTTCCAAGAAAGCCCGAATCTCGAGCATGGCGCAGTACAAACGCATGCACAAGGAGTCGATCGAGAAGCCGGCTACGTTCTGGGGGCGCGAAGCGAGAGAGCTGCATTGGGATAAAAAATGGACCAAGGTGCTTGACTGGAAGGCTCCATACGCCAAGTGGTTTGTCGGAGGTAAAACCAATGTCTGTGTGAACTGCGTGGATCGCCATGTGGCGGAAGGCCGCGGTAACAAGGCTGCAATTATCTGGGAAGGCGAACCCGGCGATAAACGTACCCTGACCTACTACCAGCTTCAGCGTGAGGTCTGCCGGTTTGCAAATGTATTACAAGCAAATGGCGTTAAGTCCAAAGATCGTGTTCTGATCTACATGCCGATGGTAGTAGAGGCAACCGTCGCTATGCTTGCATGTGCTCGTATTGGTGCTGTGCATTCCGTCATATTCGGTGGCTTCTCTGCAGAGTCGATCAAAGATAGGTTAGACGACTCGGAAGCATCCTGTGTGATTACTGCTGATGGCGGATGGCGCCGAGGTGGAGTGGTTGATTTGAAGGTTAATGTCGATGAGGCACTTAAACGCGACAAATTTGTTAAAAAAGTCATTGTGCTCAAGCGTACTGAAAATCAGGTAAAGATGAAGCGTGGCCGCGATGTTTGGTGGCATGATGAAATCGCTAAAGCTCCTGCCATCCACAAGGCGAAGGCATTTGATTCCGAGCACCCGCTTTTCATTCTCTACACTTCTGGATCCACCGGAAAACCCAAAGGCATCCTGCACACTACCGGTGGTTACATGATCGGCACTTACGCGACCTGTAAATATATCTTCGATATGCGTGATGAGGATGTTTACTGGTGCACCGCCGATGTTGGCTGGATCACTGGGCACTCATACATTACTTACGGCCCAATGCTCAACGGCGTAACACAGGTGATGTACGAGGGTGCGCCAAACTTCCCAGACTTTTCACGTTTTTGGCAAATTGTCGAAGAGTATGGCGTCAGTATTTTCTACACAGCACCGACTGCAATTCGTGCCTTCATTAAGGCTGGTGATGAGTTAGTGGATAAACATGACCTTACGTCACTACGTTTATTAGGAACAGTAGGTGAGCCAATTAACCCAGAGGCTTGGATGTGGTATTATAACAAAATTGGTGGTGGACGTTGTCCAATTGTTGATACTTGGTGGCAGACAGAGACAGGCGGCATCATGATTTCACCATTACCCGGCTGCACCTCAATCAAACCGGGAACTGCCACGTTGCCCTTCTTTGGCGTCGATGCCGCCATCCTTGATGAGGAAGGTAAGGAGTGTAAGGCAAACGAGGGTGGTAAACTCGTTATTCGTCAGCCGTGGCCAAGTATGCTACGCACGATTTACGGCGATAAAAAACGCTACCGCGATACCTACTGGAGTGACTATAAGGGCATGTACACCGCAGGCGATGGTGCTCGCCGCGACCGCAAAGGAAACTTCTGGATCGTAGGTCGTCTCGACGACGTACTGAACGTCTCGGGCCACCGCCTTGGAACCGCGGAAGTTGAAAGCGCCTTGGTCGCTCACAAGGCCGTGGCGGAAGCAGCTGTAGTTGGCCGTCCGCATGAGATCAAAGGCGAAGCGATTTCTGCATTCGTCACCTTAAAAAGCACCGTCAACCCGAGTGATGCGCTGGCCAAGGAATTACGTAATCATGTTGGGAAAATCATCGGAGCTATCGCCAAACCAGATGACGTGTACCTTACACCCGCATTACCCAAGACGCGCTCAGGCAAGATCATGCGCCGACTACTCAAAGAACTCGTCGCGACTGGTAAAGCGAGTGGTAATATGTCTACCTTGGAGGATATAAATGTTGTAAAGAATTTACAGGCGATGGTTAATAAAAAGTGACTTTTAAAAACATCCATCCGTCTAATAATGATATTAGCTTATGAACAGTACTCGTTATTTACTAGCTAGAGTGGCGCTTTCCTTTGGTATTCATCGGAAAAACAAGCGTATGTCCGAAGCTGCTGACGAGATGCACTTGTTGCGTCTGGCTGAGGAGATCTTGGGTGAAATCGTGTGGGAGCGTGCCGAGGATATCGAGGATATAAGTGTTGAGTATTGGACTTTGCGTAAGTTCATGCTTCAGAAAAATGAGATTGATCTGAAAGCAAATAAAGCGGGCGATGTATTGGATTTATCGCATGAAGAGCGTAATGCTGTGCTCAATAAATCTAACCAATCATGTTTGGCTTTGGAGAAAAAGCGCGACGAATTATTTGCTAAATCTACGGCACTTGTTGCGGAGCGTGATGAAATAATTTCAAAGGCACGACTACTGCGGCGCAAATTCGATGCGAGCCGTACTAAAATTCAGGTGCTAAGTGAAGATGTGGATAATGCTGAAATAGTTCAGTTAGAGAGGCGCAAATTGTCTGATTATAAAAACGAGTTTGCGCGTCTCAAGGATTCTCGCGATGAAGTTGGTGAGCGTATCACCAAGCTGGATCTTCTAATCACCCGAATTGAGGAGAGTATTGCGGAGGACAGAGGGCGACTGCGCCAAGAGGCCTCAGAGGCATACCAGAGCATTGGTAAAGCAAACCGAGATATATCACAGTTAAGTGCAGAGATTGGCTTGATAGAGTTAGGTATACAAGAGCATTTTTGTGCAATCGGCCGGTATGTTAGTAACCATGCGAGCACCAATCCTGTTTGTCGCCAAATTTGCAAAGACCACCTAAGCCTCATTGCTCAAATGCAGAGCTTGCGCAGTTCAATCGCACTTAACAACAAGCTGGTATCCATGGCGGGAATGTAATTGGTTTTTGCTAATCTCCAGCTAGGGTTGTTGTCGTATGGGGTGTTTTACATGTGAAGAAATGCGTTTTTTGGAAAAGCGTGTATTTAAAATGGGCGTTACGCCAGAGGCCTTAATGGATAAGGCTGGGCTAGGGATTGCTGATGCTATACGAAGACGCTATCCCGTTCCAGGAGAAGCGATTGCATGTATTGGTCGTGGTAATAATGGAGGTGATGCTTTGGTGGCTTTAAAACACCTCGCTCAGGCTGGATGGATAATCTCAGTGCGCTGCGGGGTGGAATCGAATCATTTGCACGCACTACCGCGTAAGAAGTGGCGTGAGCTTGATGTCATTAACAATGATCGGAGCTCACTTCCTTTAGGACCTCGGATTGTTTTAGATGGGTTGTTAGGTATCGGGGCAAGTGGTCCGCTACGTGGTTCTATCGCAGAGGCTGCAGGATGGATAAATACGCAGCGTGGCTGCCCCAATACGTGTGTGATTGCAATGGATATTCCCACCGGGATTAATGGTAACAGTGGTGTGCCATGCAAAGGAGCTGTGATTGCTGATCTGACACTAACAGTGGGTATATGTAAGCGAGGTTTGCTTATGCCTGCTGCGGTGAATCACACAGGAAATATTGAAACAGTTCTCATAGATGAGCTGCAGATTCCAAAAGACGGAGAGTTATGCTTAAATGATGTTCACAGCCTGAGAGGTTTGCTGCCACATCGGCCACACGATTTCCACAAAGGAAATGCAGGGCGTGTTGGTCTGCTGGCTGGATCTCGCGGCATGCTTGGCGCGGCAGTATTATGCTCTTCAGCGGCATTACGCGCGGG
>JABHEX010000222.1 GCA_018676385.1 Akkermansiaceae bacterium | reverse complement strand
AATTCCGGATTATGGCTTTTGATAGAGGCCAAAACACCCAAGATCAAGGATACCGCAAGCCATGCTGCACCACTGGTGAAAAAGAACATCACAGGATGGCGCAGCGAGCGGTCAATCTCCGCGCGCAATTGCGTGTCTTCTGCTGAGGAATCGTGACTTAATTCTGACATGGGTTTGGTCTTTTTTAGATAGGAAAATAAGGATGCTGAGGATTAATTCATCCTTATCATCTATGGTGTCCGTGGTTAGAAATTAGGTATTTGGAAATTGAATTTTGGTTTTATTTTCCCCCAGATAGCCACTCCGCGAGAGTTTTTATTTCGTCTTCACTGACATTCGCCATGATGCCCATCATGGCAGCACTTTGGCCATTATTCCGTGTGCCATTCTTGATAGCTTTCATTTGATCGATGAGGTATTGCGCATTTTGACCAGCAATTTTCGGATAAAGCGGCATAATTGGCGTGTTGCCATCGGCACCGTGACATGTAGCACACAACTTGGCTGTGTAGAGGTTTTTGCCCGGACCATCTGCTAGCGCGACTTTGGGTGCATCAAGTTTTGAGAGCCAATCAGAAATCTTCTTGGTGTCTTCATCATTAACTTGCTGTGCCATAATCGTAGCAGTCATGATCGCACTCTGTCCATTCGTGCGCTTACTTGTGGCAAAGTCCTTCATCTGAGCGATTAGGTAATCAGCATTTTGGCCAGCGAGTTTTGGATAATTTGGTGCAAGAGGAGTTTTTGCATCCGCCCCATGGCAGGTGTTGCAGGTTTTCTTTGTGTAAAGATCGAACCCAGGACCACCACCAGTTTTGGCGCTGAGTGCTGCCATCGCATTTTTGTGTGCCTCGCTGCCTGGAACAAATGTCTCTGTTGCAGTTGGCGGAGTGACTACCTTCGTGGCTACTGCAGACACATTTTTACTCTCTAAAATCTTGCTCTGATCATTGTCCACTTTGTTGCGGATTACTAGGCGGTCGACCTTACGTAAATCTTCTGCATCTGCTGACTTATCAGTAGCGCAATACACAATAACTGACATTAGTCCAAAAATACCAAAGCACCCAAGGCCCCACCAAAAAGCATTGAAGCGGCGCAATGGAGTATCGCGATAGTTAGAATATTGTTCTGACATTTTTCTGAATGACTGATTAGTTGTAAAGATTGGCGGACTCAATAATCCTTGGGTCTCGGTGAGGGTATAAGCTGAATTTAGTCAACGAGCGCAAAAACACGAATGCGAAAAATGCACCGACGGTTAGGAATGCCAACAAGTCGAGCCAAACCACGCTACCTCCTGAGAATAAGCTGTTGCCGTGAGTTAGTGATGGCCCACGCTCCGGTGCCACAATGATGTAGTGGTCCAGTGCATGAAGCACAAAAAGATAGATGGTGATCGGGATCATCAGACCTGGTTTCTTCTTCACGTCAGAACGAATAAGGAAAAGGAACGGCAGCGCGAAATGGCCAAAGACCAGTGCGATGTTAGCAATATTCCAATTCCCAGTATTACGCAATAGGAAGTAACTTGTTTCCTCCGTGATGTTTGCATACCAAATTAGGAAATACTGAGAGAATGAAACGTAGGCCCAAAAAACAACAAACGCAAATGTCAGTTTTCCCATGATATGGTGATGCTCTGGGCTCATGATCTTCTTCATATACCCGGCACGGCGCAGACAGATTGTTGTGAGAATAAGCAGAGCCATTCCATTGAGGGCACAACCAGCAAAGAAATACACACCATACATGGTCGAAAACCATTTGTAATCGAGTGCTTTTAATAAATCAAATGCTAGGAAAGTCACAGTAATAGCAAAAATTGGTAACATCCATGATGTGCGGCGACGAGCCGTCTTGAGTCGTGCAATTCCCGGTTGGGGGTCATTGTCTTGCGCAACTGAGAGTTTTCTTAGGTAAAATAAACATGCTCCTAGGATAACAAAATAACCAATCATTCGTCCTAACCAGAAAGGTAGGTTCATGTAGAAATATTTTTGATACAATAGATGATGATATGCATCATGGCTATTGTGCAGTGCTTCTTTGGCACTGCCGTAGAGGCCAACTCCCTCGAAACCGCGGTGAATATTCATCCACTCAAACAAGTGTTGTTGCACCTGAGGAAATAAGAATGGAATAGCGAGGATGCCCAACCATGGGAAAACGCAGGCGAGGTTTTCCATCAAACGGCGGACCGAAATCCCCCATCCAGAGTTGGAGACGTGGTGCAGTAACAGCCAAAAAGCACTGCCGAGAGGTAAACTCACAAAAAATGCGAACGCGAATAACCACGAATAGGCATAACGCCCGGCGACCGTGTCTGCAGCCTCATTATGTGCGTCGTTACCGTTAAAGAGCAAACAAACACTAGCGATCAAACCAATCAGAGCAACAACACCGCAGACCATGATTGGCCGCGAAAGTTTTCCTTTCTCTATGTGCTCTCCGTCGGCGGGGATGTCTTTGGATGTAATGAAGTGGCCCATTGGGATTGATAGTTAAATTGGTGATTACTCAGCAGAATTGTCTGCTGTTTGGAGGGCGCGAACATAGGCTATAATTGCCCATCGGTCGTTCACGGGAATATTGTAGCCATATCCACTCATCAGCCCTTTGCCTTTGGTGATGGTTTCAAACATTTTACCATCTGGATAAGTCGCGCTTGAAAAATTATTCAAGTTAGCTGTTGCGGGAATACCTATGACGGCAACAGTTCCTTTCCCGTTACCAGATTCACCGTGACAAGGCATGCAGGATATCTTGTAACGTTCCTTCCCATGTCTAATTAAAGCCTCAGGCGTTTTGGCGAGCTCCAAATCATCCGGCATTCCGCTTCCATAGGTATCATCTATTATGCCGGTGTGCAAATAGCTCTCACTATTCCCGAAGCTCACACCGCCCCCATCGGGCTGAAAGCCTCGTGGCAGGGTGCCGGCAACAGGCTTGCGCGAGCCCATGCCATTCTTGAAAAAGCTGCTTGCCTCTTGTGTATTGATCCTATCCTGATCATCCATATCAGGGAAAATCCGCAAAGGTGTGCTGCTAAACTTCTGACCACGGAAGCCAAAAAAGCTAACCACGAGAACTACGATCAGGGTGAATGCTAGAAAAAAGTAGCGCATTTTGTGTGAGGTAAGAAGTGAAGTTTAAGTAATAAAAAGTTAGTCCGTTGGTTCTTCAACGAGTTCGATATTTGATCCCCCGGCGTCTTCTAAAAGCGTTTTTGTTTCCTCGGAGGAAAACCGTGGATCGCGTGCTTCGATTGCAATGAAAAACCCGTCATCTGTCGCGCGCGCAAACTGCCGGCTCTCAAATAATGGATGATTTAATCTCGGCAGCCCCATCAATGCCAACAGCCCGAAGAGCGTGGTGAAACCAGAAAAAAGAATCGTCAACTCAAACATGATGGGGAAGAAGGCAGCCGTGGTAAAAATGTTAGCAGGTTTCGCCTGCACAATTGTCGGGTATAATACGACCTGCGTGGTGTATGCCAGACAAAACGCGGTTATAATACCCAAGGTTCCGCCAAAGAACACAAGGTAGGGCAAGATGGATTTTTTCATCCCCATCGCGCCATCTAGACCATGGATAGGATAAGGTGAATAACAATCCCACTTTTTGTGTCCAGCATCACGCACCTTTTCCGCGGCTTTGTAGAGAGCGGAGGCACTTTTAAATTCGGCAAGGTAACCGTAAACGCGTTTTGCAGTCATTGAGAACTTGGTGTTTGGATTAAAAATTTTGATTATTAGGCATTTAACTCGTGCTGGTATGCAGGGACAGCCTCGACACCTTGATCATCAAGGTCTTCCTTGTCATCATGGTGTGGATCACTCTGTGGTAATGTCCACTTCACCTCAGCAATGTTGATGCATGGCAAGAACTTGAGGAACAGAAGGAAGAGGGTCAAAAATAGTCCGATGGTTCCGACATAAGTAAGAATATCTACCCAGCTAGGATTGTAATATTTCCAATCACCGGGCAGCCACATTCGAGGTAGCGTGGTTACTATAATGACGAAGCGCTCGAACCACATGCCGGCGTTCACACACATGCATACGCCCATGACCACCCAAAGATTTTCACGGCAGTATTTAAACCAGAACAACTGCGGTGAGAGCACGTTACACGACATCATCGCAAGATATGCCCACCAGTAAGGGCCAGCTATTCGATAATAGAATGCGGCACCTTCATACTTGGCGCCAGAGTAAAACGCGACAAACAGCTCCATCAAGTAGGCATAACCAACGATCGTTCCTGTAAGCAGGATAATCTTCGCCATGTTCTCGATGTGCTTCATCGTGATGAGATCTTGAAGACCATAAATATAACGTGCTGGAATCATGATGGTAAGCACCATGGCAAAGCCGCCAAAGACGGCACCTGCGACAAAATAGGGTGGAAAAATCGTTGTATGCCAGCCTGGCACTACGGAGGTTGCGAAGTCAAATGATACTACAGAGTGCACAGATAACACCAGTGGCGTAGAGAGCGCGGCAAGTAAAAGATAGGCTACCTCGTAATGGCTCCACTGGCGGTTACCTCCACGCCAGCCAAGTGCAAATATACCATAAAGCAACTTACGCAGGCCAGGTTTTGCACGGTCACGGATAGTTGCAAGATCGGGAACCATTCCCAGATACCAAAAGATTAAAGATATCGTAAAATAGGTCGATACTGCAAAAACATCCCAAAGAAGTGGGGACTTAAAATTCTGCCAGATCGCGTTTGCGTTAGGGATCGGCGCTAAAAACCATACCATCCAAAGACGACCAACGTGGAACATCGGGTAAATTCCCGCACAACATACTGCAAAAATAGTCATCGCTTCCGCCGCGCGGTTAATAGACGTCCGCCAATTCTGGCGAGTCAGGAAAAGAATCGCAGAAATGAGTGTGCCCGCGTGCCCAATACCAATCCAGAACACAAAGTTCACAATCGGCCAACCCCACATTGTACGGTTGCTGTTGCCCCAAACCCCAACACCAGTTGATACAAGGTAAAAGAGCCCCCCACCCACACCTACGATGGCGATGATGAGACTTGGAATAAATAAGAACCACCAAATTGCGGGTTGCTTATTTTCCAGAATACCGCAGATGCGCTCCGTGATCCAGTTGTATGAACGGCCGTTGAGAATCAACTTCTCACGCTCCATGACCGGGATCACCGGCTTATTTGGGTCTTTTTCTATGGTCGTGTCGTGCGACATGATTGTTAGTTGGAATTAATTATTAAACTTTGGATCGAACACTTAGTGCATGTTTATCGTGGCACGCCCTATGACTTTTGCTCGGGGCATACTGGGATTTGGATTCTTCACGCGCGCAAGATAGCTAGTGCGCGGCAAGGTTCCAATGTAGTTGAGTAAGTCATATGCGCGGTTGATTTTAAGTTTGTTGTCTGCCGTTTTGATGCGGCTGATCTTCGCCTTGGGGTCCAGTATGTTACCAAATACAATGGCACTAGACGGGCAAGCATCCTGACAAGCAGTCCGAACGATATCAGTTTTGGGGCGCAGTTCGTCAGGGCCGATCTTAACATCCGCGGATGATCCGCCAGCGAGTGTTGCCTTTTTCTTGAGGTTGCTCTTAACATCGCCTTTGGCTTTCTGAATCCGCTGAACGCAGTATGTGCATTTCTCCATCACACCTCGCATCCGGACAGAGACGTTTGGGTTACGCTGAAGATGAGGTGCCTCGCCAACGGCTTTAGTTCCACCAGGTCCCTTGTAGAGGTTTTTCTCAATCAGCGGATTACGCTTGTTGTAGTCAAAGAAATTAAATCGACGCGCTTTGTATGGGCAGTTGTTCGCACAGTAACGGGTACCGATGCAGCGGTTATATGCCATTGTGTTTAAGCCGTCTTCAGAGTGAACCGTGGCATTCACTGGGCAGACAGTCTCACACGGCGCAGCCTCACACTGGACGCAGGCTACCGGCTGCGGAATCATCTCAGGATTGTCTTCATCTCCATCGACAGCGGCAAAGTAACGATCCATGCGGATCCAATGCATCTCACGGCCAATTGCAACCTGCTCTTTACCAACGACGGGGATATTGTTTTCTGCCTGACATGCTACAAGACAGGCGTTACAGCCGACACAATTGTTTAGGTCTATAGTCATCGCCCACTGCTGGCGTTCATCGTAGAGGTGTTTCTCGGCGCCGTTTTTCTTGTCATGCCAAGTGTCAGACCCTTTGTGTTTATATAGGGATATGTTTTCTGGAGCGTGGGAATCCATTCCCTGCTTTTGTACTTTGTCATACTGAGTATCAAAGTCCCCTTTATGATCGTCTTCGAGTGTAGAGATCTCACGAGCAAGCGCGCGGCCATACATGGCATGGTGCTCTTGTGTCATCGCTATTGGGTAGTCTTTATCGAGATCTTTTACCTTACCTCCGTTGGCAATATAGGAAAACTCGCTAGTACGCAGCGCATAGGCATTGAAACCACGATTTATACCCACGAGGCCAACGTCTTTTTCATTTGAGGCTTCTATTCCCCAGTCATTGTGCTCGTCATAACCTTGTCCGTAACCGAGAGAAATTGAAATTATATTATCGGCATGACCAAATCCAACTATTACAGGCACTTCGATCTCACGCCCATTGACGCTGATTTTAACGATCGGGTTAGTATGATCACGCCCTTCACCGCCTGGTGCCTCTGGCGCATTGTCTTTGACATCTATGAATCCATAAATCTTGCCGTCAGGCTGAAGCTCAAGAATGCGGTCGTATACGCCAAGATCCTTTGCGGTTTTGGGTGAAACAATAGCAACGTTGTCCCAGCACACTTTAGTAATTGGATCGGGGGCTTCTTGAAGCCATGCGTTGTCGATGTAACGACCATCATAAATTGTTCCGTCGGTAGTAAAGACTACCTCAAGGCTGTTTGTTGATGGTGGCTTAGGCACGGTCACTGAAACCGCTCCCCCACCCTTCGGTGCGGCCGCTGCATATGTAGATTTTTTCCAGAACCCATCACGCAGAAGTTGCTTCCAGCTCTTGTCGGTACCGTCAGCAATGGTAGAAAACGTCTTACGCACTGCATCATAAGAAGGTGAGGCTTTTTCACCGTCTTTATCGGAATCGAAAAGCTTGCTATCACCCAATAGTGCTAGCAGAAGGTCAATCTCTGAGACCCCGTTATAGAGTGGCAGGATCATGGGCTGCACCACGGTGTAGGAGCCCAGCGATGTTCTGCCATCCGCCCAGCTTTCAAGATAATGCGCAGCAGGTACATGCCAGTCAGCCGCATTTGCAGTGGCATTGCGGCGAAGTCCCAACTGAATTACAGTCGCGTTTTTCGTAGCAGCAGCAAAACCATCCGCATCATAAACTGGGTTAGCTGGAGTAAGTAGCATAACCGTATCAATCGTTTTGGCATCAAGGTCTTGAATAAGCTCATCGACGTCACCATATCCACCCCGCTCGGTGAGCACTGGTTTGAGAGTTTTGCTGTAGTTTTCAAGAACCGTGTTGATGGCAATACAAATATTTTGCAGTGCCTTGCTTTGGCGGGATCCAGCAAGGACTACAGACTTGCCTTTGTTGTTTGCAAGATCTTCAGCACAACCTTTGGCCCACATTTTTTGATCCTCGCTGAGGTTGTCAGGGCCGGTGACCGTGATAGAAGCACCTAGTTGTTTGGCAATTTCAGCAGCCACAGCAACCACTTGGCTTGGCGCAATCCGTAAGCGATGATCAGCGATGCCCCCAGTTAGGCTATATCCACCTTCCACGACGTAGAGGCGGTTCATTTCATCCTTGTTTGGCTTCTTATCGTAATCCGAACCTTCAATAAAGCGATTCTTGTAAAATCCACTTACGGGTCCTTGTTGGTCCAGCTCGAGAAAATCTGAATCAAGTGAGAGAACCACCTTGGCATCTGAAAAATCAGCGGCGACGTCTGCGCCCTGCCCAAAGGCACTTGCATTTGCTTGCTTACGCTCCTCGCCGGTCAGCGGCTCGTAGCTGTAGAACTTCGCTGATCCATACTTCGCTGCCAGCTCCTTGACAAGGCGACTGCGTGTAGGTGATTCATCTTCACCAAAAACAAAACCAATCTTGGCGTCTGGCTTCGCAAGATCTGCTAGTGCACTTTCAAAGTCCGCACGGCTCTTTTTATTACCTTTGGATAGGAAATCACGCGAACGATCTGGGTTATACATGTCCAGGATCGACGCCTGTGTGAAGGAATCTGTTCCACCAAGCTCATCGAATCGCTTATTGGGCTCGAGCTTGGTAGGCCGGCCGTCCTGCGTGGTCACGACCAGCGGCACTGCTCCATTCGCACGTGGCATTGAACTAGCGTAATAGAGTGCCTTACCGGGAATACGCCATTCAGGAGAATCAGCAAAAGGAACGATCAATGCCTCAGGGCGACGGCACGCCGCGAGGCCCAGACCTGCAAGCGCGGATGATGCTCCCATTAACTTAACAAACGACCGGCGCGACAACTCTCGCTCTTCTTCGGTTTCCATTTGGGATGCTCCCTCGAGGAACTCACGGTCGAGTGCATTCTGGAATTCTTTAGTTCCCTCTTTTTCACCTAGACTGCGCCAGATTTTGCTTCCGTCTTGCTTCTGCAACATGTCAGCGATGCGCGGCGGCTGGTTAGTGGTCTTTTCGCTCATGGAATCGATAAGTCGTGTGTTTAAAAAACGGGGTGTTTTTTAGAAAATTAATTAAGCTTTGTGAGTTAATTAGCGGTGACAGGTTGTACAGCTTTCTTTAGGGTGTATGTCCCAATTTTCCTTAAGGCGTTTGCCTAGCTTTGCTTGTGCCTCAGAAGAACTATCCCCAACGACATAACCTATTTCTTTGGCTAACTCTGGTTTGGCTTTCAAATAATCCACAACGTCATAATCGAGGTTGTAGACCTGTTCTAGTGGGCGTAGATGCTTTTCTGGCTCACGGTGGCACTCCAGACAAAATGCCATACTCAGGCTCTTAGCGTGATGCACTTTACGCATCTTGTGCACTTCTCCGTGACAACTCTTGCAAGAAACGCCGCGCCCTACGTGTGCTTGATGACTAAAGTAAGCGTAATCCGGCAGTTTATGGACGCGGACCCACTTGATGGGCTTGCCGTCATACTTTTCATAGTTTTTATCAGCTGCACGCCGAAGTGGTTCTAGCTTTGGATTATCTTTTTGAACATGCTGGTGACAATTCCAACAAGTGTTTGCAGTTGGCACGCCTGCGCTAGCAGATTTGTCCACGGAGCTGTGGCAATATCGGCAATCAATACCCAGTTGGTTTGCGTGCAGATCATGATCGTATGCAATCGGTTGATCTGGTTGATAACCAACACGTTGCGCCTTAGGCGTCGCATAATATGAGAAGGCCGCAGTGAGGCCCAAAACTATGAAAATGAGGCATACCGCGATCTTGAGCGGCAGTAAATTGGTCCAGCGTGGGAAAAAATTAGCCATGGCGTCAGGCGTTTACTAATGTTTGTGAATAATTTCACAAGCAAAAATTTTTGAAAAGATTCAAACGTCTAAGTTGTTTTTGAATCTACAATTTTTCAAAGTGCTTGAGACACCCTTAATGAGGATTGTTTAAGTAAAAACTTCCCCTGTATCTTTAATCTGAAACTCTCCATCATGACCGAGCTTATCCTGAATGAAAACATCCACCAACGGGTGATCAAAGAAATGATTCCAGCTGCGCGGCAATTTCTCTGGATCGTCACCGCCGACCTCAAAGACATGCACGTAGCCAAAGGAAAGAGATTTGTCCCGTTTCTCGAAGTGCTCTCTGATCTGGTGCAAAATGGCATCGCCGTCCGACTCTTCCACGCCAAGGAACCAGGACCCCGGTTTCGCGATGATTTTGATAAATATCCGTCGCTACTTGAGAGTGACCTGTTCGAGCGCATTCTCTGCCCGCGCATCCACACCAAAGCTATTATTGTCGATGGAACATCAGCCTTCATAGGATCACCCAATCTTACCGGTGCCGGCATGGGCGCCAAAAACTCAAACAAAAGAAACTTCGAGGCCGGTTTTCTCACCGACGCACCACACCACCTCACCCCCCTGCTTGACTGGATCGATTCTCTTTACCTCGGCGACCTTTGTCAAAAATGCCAACGCCGCGACTACTGCCCAGATCCGATTGCATAGGCCTGTTAATGAATTGATATCGCTCGCAAATATCATAATTTTAAAGCTGCTTACCGATGCGTGATTAAAAGACGGCTCACAAATCTTGTGAGACATCAGACAAAAACAAGTTCTCCAAGATTGCCCTGTAGTGCAGCATGCGGCATAATTATTGCCATGCAAGATCGTGCAGCTGACCCATTATGGCAGACCACACTACGGAGCGTCATGCTGATTGTCCTCTTTTTTTGTTGTTGGCTATCTGCTTTTAAGGGCTCCCCGGGTAAAGAGCTCTGGCCTGCAGTAGTGGCCTTAGTGACTATTTTCATCTCACGACAAGTCGTACTTGGGCTTGCACTTGGCGCATTAGCTGGGTGTCTATTTCTAACAGGTGGTGATGTCGCATCGGCACTAAAGCAACTAACCACCAATCACTTTTTTCCATCGCTGCAAGGTCCATGGCGTGTGGGTGCTATCTTGTTCACACTAATCCTTGGCTCTTTTGCCGTTGTGATTGAAAGAGGTGGAGGATTTTTAGCCGTT
>JABHEX010000221.1 GCA_018676385.1 Akkermansiaceae bacterium | reverse complement strand
TGTACGCCGATCTTACTCAAAGACATGGGGGATACGCATCCTGCCGCATCAATGACGCTCGGGCAACTCACTGAAATTGTTGCGATGTTTATGCTTGGCGGGCTTATGGCGAGGGGGAAGCTCAAGAGGGTTTTTGTTGTGGCTCTGGTTATAGGTTTGTTGCGCTACGTGCTCTGTGCTCTTGGCGGTGGAACTGGCTATTTGATCTGGGTTTGGCTCGGTATAGCGATGCATGGCCCATGTTACACATTCTTTTATGTTGCGGGTCAAATGCTTGTCGATAAGCAGGTAAAGCCAGCAATGCGCGGTCAGGCACAAGCATTGTTGTCCACCCTAACGGGCATTGGTGCTTTGTTAGGAAGTTTGCTTTGTGGTTGGTATTTTAGAATGGTGATGAATACATCAGGCGACTGGGTGGTTTTTTGGGGTGGTCTTTCTGCTGCTGTGCTGTTGTGCACGATTTATTTTGTGCGCTGTTACCGTAATACCGGGATAGAAAAATCTTCTTAGCTGCGTATGTTAAATTTCCTCGGTTGACCTAAATATTTCTAATTTCATGATACGTTACACGATCTTGTTTTGCCTCGCGATGTTTCAATTTACTTTTGCATGGGGTGAGGATGCTGATCCGCGGTTGGGATCAGCTATCCTGATTTGCGAACAGGCGTCGAGTCGTGTGATGCTGATGGATAGTAACGTGGACTGGTCTGAGGACAAGGCGGTCATTTGGTCATGGTCGCCTCTCAAAGACGCGGGATTGATGGGGGAGCGTAAGCGCTGGTTTCGTAATATCGACGAAGCGAAACCTGTCCACAATGGTAACCAGGTAATCGTTACTGCATCCGGTGGGGGTGCTGCTTTGGTGGATTATAAGCAGGCAAAGGTGACCGCATCAGTCTACATAGGTGGTAGCCCTCATTCTGCTGACCGCCTGCCTGATGGACGAATCGTTGTAGCATCCAGCAATGGTGATGCACTATCGCTCTGGGATCCGGCAGTGGGTGAAATCTTGCAAAAGCTAAAACTGCCAGATGCACATGGTGTGGAGTGGGACGCCAGCATAAATAGGCTATGGGCGCTTGGCGGCAAGCAGCTTATTTGTCTTTCCTATCACCCTAAAAACAAAAAACCTCTACGTGTGCAGGCTGTGATCAACTTGCCAGTGACGGACGCATCCAAAAAATATCCACGGCATGGTGGGCATGATTTGACGCGGATTCCCGGAGAAGATGCTTATTTTGTTTCTGATATGGATCATCTTTGGAGGTTCGACTGCAAGACGAGAACTTTCAAGGCACTCAAGGATAAGCATGGGATGCCAAAAGTGAAGAGTATCAGCCGTCTAGGGGTGAAAGGGCCTATTCTCGTTCTTCAAGCAACGGAACAGTGGTATAGCACGGGGCCCCAGACACTTGACCAATCAAAGGTTTGGGAATTACCAAAAGCGCGTATTTACAAAGCGCGTTGGTGGTTTCCTTGGTGATTCGAGACGATTTTTTTTGTAATGCTATATATTGAAAGGCTAGGAACTTGCACGAGTGGTCAGGTATCGCTTAACTAAAGACATGGCAAGCAGTGCAGAAAATCATTATCAAGAAATCAAGGGGTTGGCTGTGTGTGTGAATGACGTGATCTATATGCCGAGTCTAGATGCTCCTGCTGATAAGCCTCATCCATTCGTGTATTTCATCACAATAATAAATGAATCCTCTGAGCGGATAAGCATCACTGGGCGTAAATGGCTCGTCAAAGACGAGGAGTGCGGAGTGACCGTAGTTGAGGGAGATGGCGTAGTTGGTGAGACACCTTTACTTGAGCCTGGTGAGGATTTCTCATACAATAGTTACCACATCGCTGCTGGTGATGCGGTGGCAAGCGGTTCGTTTTTTGGAGAGACTGCAACGGGGGTGAAAGTTCGTGTCCGAATACCAGATTTCAACTTGGAAGTTCCTAACTGGGCGTGATCAGTTTTTCGGCTAAGTCAAGGTCGTGTGGGTAGGTGATTTTTAGGTTTGGTTCGGGGTTAGTGACTAATTTTGTGCTGTGTCCGACAAGTTGTAGAGCGGAAACCTCATCGGTCACGCGCTCGCCGTTGGTGAGCACATGGCGGTAGGCATGGGCCAAAAAGTCGGCACGAAAAATCTGTGGAGTTTCCATAAGCCAGAGATGTTCCCGGTCAACAGATGCTGCCACCTCGCCATCCAGACTAGCGCGTTTAATAGTTTCTGTTACTGGGCGAGCTGAAGTTGCGCAGCCTGTATCCCTCGCGGCATTGAAGACTCGTTTAATTTGTGCGACTGAAATCATTGGTCTGGCACCATCGTGCACTGCAATGAAGGTTTCGGCATCGTGATTGGCTATAATGGATAGTCCTTCAGCGACAGAGTCATGTCGGTCAGCGCCTCCATCCACACGCCGGATTATTTTTTTTGAAAACTCAAGGTCGAGTTGAGTAAACCTTTCCTCGGGGCAAACTAAGATCACCTCAGCCACATCGTCACATTGAAGAAACGCTTCGATACTGTGTTGGAGCACAGGTTTTCCATCGAGTGGTGTCATCAGCTTATCGAAGCCCATGCGCTGGCTGTTACCAGCCGCTACGATCATTGCAATAAGCTTCATTGGTGATCGAAGTTAGGAAAGCTTCTGCATGACTTTCTGCGAGAGTGTTTTTCCATCGGCACGGCCACCGGTTTTTTCTTGCAGGATTTTCATGACCTTGCCCATATCTTGTTTGCCTTGAGCACCAGATTCTTGGATCGCTGAGGACACAGCGGCATCAATTTCTTCCTCGCTAAGAGGCTGGGGGAGGTAATTCTCAAGAACTCTGATTTCTTCAGCTTCGGTCGCGGCAAGCTCACTTCGGCCTGCTTTTTCAAATTGCTCAAGAGAATCCTGACGCTGTTTGATCTGCTTTCTGATTATATGAACTATTTCGTTTTCAGGTAGCTCAGATCCTGCGCCTCCTTTTTCGATGGCGGCATTGCCAATAGCGGATTTTAGCGCACGAAGTGTATTTAGTTGGATTTTATTGCGTACGCGCATGGCTGACTTCATATCGGCAGCGATCTGGTCTGTGAGATTCATGTTTAGATTATTGGGTGAGTAGGTTATTTAAGTAAAGGGGCGATTGAATCATCGTTTAAGAGGACAATTTTCCCATTTGATAGGCCAGCAAGACGCTTTGTTTGGTGTGCTTTTGGAGCAGCAATAATGATTTTAACACCACTTGACCCCTGGATTTTTGATGATTTCCCGAGGTAGATCCAAGGCGTCTTCTCACCAGTTTCAGGGTCAGTATAAAACTTGTCTGCCTCATCAATTTTCAACTCATTAAGGGAGTTTGGGAGCTTGTTGTTGTATAGGTCTTTGTGGAGGGCAATTTTTTTCATCACCTTCATAAGGGAGGCTGAAGATGCGTTTGTCGCAACTTGCTGAGTGCTGGGATTGGTGTCGTCCTTTTTCATGGTCTCCACTAATTTGTTGATATGCCCCTCAACGGAATTGTTCTGAAATCGTGTGACCTGGCCATTATCCATACCACATATGCGTACGTCACCGTTGGGCTCGGGTTCGATCAAGACGATGTGTGAGTTGTCTGTCTTTAATTGTGGGCCTAGATGTCCGATGTAAATCCAATCAACTTTTTTACCTTTTGAGTTTGTGAATTTTTTACATTCCTGTGGAAGTTCAAGATCATGTAAACTTTGAGGTGGTTTGGAATTGGCCGCTTTGTAATCAGCATACTTTTTAAGAATGGTATGCATGATTTTGCTGCGGTGGGCTGCGACTTTTTCAGCAGCCTGAGCGTAATCGAGCTTCATTAGTCGATATGCTAGGAGTTTTTCAGTTGATTTTATTTTTTCTTGTTCTGCGTATTTAATGAGAAAAGTAATCTTAGGATCTTTACTATGGAGCGCTTTCATTTTTTCGAGAGTGGCTCTGTAATCTGAATCTTTAACGAGATCTTTTCTGCGCCGAAGTAGTTTTGCATCATCCTCTGTTAGTTCAAAAACGCCATGCTGTCCTGCATTGTTTAGCAAGTCTTCACGGGCTTGCGTTTTCTTTTTATCCCCAATTAGCTCAGGGTGTGCGCGGATGAGATCACGAGCGTAATCTTCCATCTCGTCAACAAGTTTAGAGCTTGTTGCAGCATGGGCGATTTCAAGCGCGAGAAGCGTTGATGAGATGGCAATGGTAAGCATTTTCATATTTGTATCATCTGCAAATAACCTCTTCAGGCAAGCGGAGATTCTCTTTAGGCGAAAGATACCGCTATAAGATATCAAGTATTACTAAGTCCTGCTCCTCGACGAGATCTCCTTTGTTACAACCCAAAATGGCTTTATAGACGGGAGTATCGGGTGTTACGGTGATAATATCTTGTCCTTCATAATCGAGGGATACGCCGCCCCCACTGGGTAACAGGAAATAATGCTGGATGTAGCCTCCTGACTCTACTTCGACAATATTGCCCAGCTGAACATGAGAAATTTCACCCCCGTTGGATACGATAAAGCCGTTTAGGTTGTGGATGGCTTGTTTGAGATTCTCGTATTGCTCGGCCTGTGCGCTGGCGAGGTATGAGGCTTCAAGACCCCGCGTGTCATATTTGCCTTCGGATTTTGATTCACTTCCGGTTGCAGCATCATGAGAGGATTGTGCGGCTTGCTGCATTGTCGAACATTGATCCTGTAGGCGTGTCAGCACCTGTTGGAAGATGTCTTGCTTATCCATTAGCTCAATGAAAAGTTAATCAAGATCCTTAGCTGTTACAGATGTTTGATCGCGTGAGCCGAGCCACACAGCATGATCCACTACGCGGGACTTATCGGTGTCAAAGCGGTATCCATGGCAGTTTGGGCAAATGATTGTTCCTGAGCCGACAATGGAATCGCAACCTTCGCAGACTTTGTATCTGCTCGGGTTGTTGGCGATTTCTTTGGCCTTATCGATTCGTGAATTGTTTTGTGGGACGGGCATGTTGGATACTTGTCTTACAGATAGTGGGGGAGGAAAGCTTGTCTATTTAAAATTTTGGATTTTCTGGATTTTTTGTTGTCGTAGATAAAAAAAGCGACACCGAGGTGTTCGGGGCCGCTCTGAGAATTGTTTTTACGAGTGAACTAATGATTACTTGGCCAGATGCTTGCTGGTTTTACTCTTAAGATTGGCAGCTTTATTCTTATGAATGATCTTTTTCTTGGCGCACTTGTCAACTGTTGAGGTAAACTCAGAAAATGCCTTTTGGGCAGCTTTCTTGTCGCCAGCTTCAGCAGAGTCGATGGCTTTTTTACGAAGCGTCTTCATGCGGCTGGTAAGCGACTTGTTGCGGGACGTGCGTGTTTCTGCTTGGCGAACACGCTTGAGGGCTGATTTTGAATTGGCCATGGATAGACTGGGTTGGTTTGATAATTAGAGAAATTAAGGGAAACTGTCAGTAGTGAAAATGCTACGGGGCGGTGAAGCTACTAGTTCGTGGTGATCTGTCAAGCTCGATGGTTGCGAAAATGCTATGTATTTGCAAAATATAAGTGCATGCAGGAGTATTAGTTGTCAGCTACGGTGGTATGAGATGGCTTATGTTTGGTAAGTTTGAGTCCTTCTCGAGTGTCATTAAGGCCCCCGCGAATAATCTTAACATCAGAACCGATTCCCAAGCGGCGGTAGAGAGCAATGATGTGGTGCGATTTCATGCGTATGCACCCATAACTTACGGGCTGGCCGATGTTGCGTTCCTCCGGTGTGCCGTGAATATAAATGTAGCGTGCGTAGGTGTTGCGGTTATGTCGCTGTTTGCCACTCAACCAGATAATGCGACTGACGATGGGGTCGCGCCCAGGCGCGTTGGGTTTGAGCACTTCCCCTGTACGTTTACGGCTTTTGAAAACTGCACCTGAACGAGCGCCATCACCGATTTTGCGAGCTACAACCATCTTGCCAAGTGGTGTACGCATACTACCGCGTTGTGATCCTAGACCAAATTTTGACGTAGATACTGGGTAGGTTTTGACCGGAATCCCTTTCTCCAGGAGCAGCATCTTCTGATCCTTGACGCTGATGATGATACTGTTTTGTTTATTCCCATTTGCACAGTTAGAGAACAACAGTGCAGTGCAGCCAATAAAGGTTATGAGAATCAGCTTTTTAGCAATTAAAGCCATGACAGTGAGGTGAACTGTTGCAGAAGTAGGGGGCGTTTTTACTTCTTGGCTTTTTCAGATGAATTAAATCTAAAAGCATGAGGGAGTTGCTGGCTGAGCGAACTTAAGGAAGTGTAGAAGAAACCTACAGGGAACGGCATCAGTAGCACTGTAGCAATCCAATTTGCATTGAGGGCGTTGTCAATAACGACAACTGTGAAGAATAGACCGAATGCAAGCTCCACAATTGGAGTGAGTGATTTCATAGCCTTGTATTTACTCTTTTTGAATGCAGCTTTTTCTTTTTTCTGACTGCCGTTGATGCCGTGTTTTGGGGTGCGCACGAAAGCTGTCTCATGATTGAAAATGGCTTCGATTACAGCCTTAGCGTTATTTACTGACATGCCTATACCGAGTGCAAGAAGCAGTGGTAAATAAAGTATATCTTTTAGCCAAGTTGCAGGGCGAAGAGCCTTTTGGCTCATGATGTAGAACATTGCCACTGACACACTACCAAAGAAAAAGATCGGGAAATTAAGCAAGTGCTCCGAAATGCCATTCTCTGCGAACCAGGTGAGCTCAGAATGTTGTTTTGGATAAATCAGAAAGCATAGCAGGAAAAGTAGCAGGTAGGCAAAGTTTGATGTGAGGTGAGCGGTGGCCTCCATCTTGCAGTATAATGGTGCCTTACTCTTCCAGATATCTACTAGGATTTTCTTGCAAACTTGAATAGAGCCTTTGGTCCAGCGGTGTTGTTGGCTCTTGAAGCCCTCCATATCAACAGGGAGCTCGGCGGGAGTTGTGACATCATTGAGGAAAATGAATTTCCATCCTTTAAGCTGGGCTCGGTAGGAAAGGTCCATGTCCTCGGTAAGCGTGTCGTGCTCCCATCCACCAGCATCAGCAATACATGATTTACGCCAGATTCCTGCTGTGCCATTGAAGGTGAAAAAACGTCCGCTACGGTTTCGAGCGGTTTGTTCAAGTTCAAGGTGGCCATCTAAAAACATTGCCTGCACACGAGTGAGAGCATTAAATGTTCGGTTGATGTGCTCCCAGCGTGTTTGAATCATTCCGATTTTTTCGTCAGCAAAGTAGTGGATAGTTTGTTTGAGTACCTCTGGGTTGGGTACGAAGTCTGCATCCAGAATGAAAAGATATTCGCCCTTGGCTGATTTAGTTCCGTTTTCAAGTGCTCCAGCCTTAAAGCCTGTGCGATCAGTTCGATGAACATGCTCGGCATCAAATCCTCGCTCAATAAGTTTTGCGACTTCTTCTTGGCAGATCTGAGTGGTTTGATCTGTGGAGTCGTCTAATACTTGAATCTGTAGCTTGTCCTTGGGGTAATCGAGTTCTGAGACAGAATCGAGCAGCCGCTCCATGACATGCATTTCGTTGAAACAAGGGAGCTGAACTGTGACTAGCGGGAGTTCGCCAAACTTTTTAGCCGGCTCAGGGCGTTTGCGGGAGTGCTTGAGATAGAGAAATAAAATCATCAAGCGATGGAAACCGTAACCAGAAAGTCCGATTAAAACGAGGAAATACGAGCAATACCATAGCCAATCCATAATGGGTGTGTGTGGGTAGTTGATAGTTTGAGAGAGCAACAATAGTTTCCACGAAATTGATTGAAATGAGATTCAATTGTGAACAACCTAGGTCTTTCTGGCCTATAACCTTAAGGTTTGTCAAGTATTGATGTGGCTGATTTTTTTGTATTTATATATGCTTGATGGGATTTGATACAAAAATGCGGTGTGTGGTAAGCACGACCACACACCGCATTGAAATGTTGTCTGGATTGGTTAGTGACCAGCTTTGTTTTCTTTGTCTCGACCAACGGCATAGCCTGTTCCTCCTCCGAGAGCGGCTCCCAGAAGTGCGCCCTCTCCTGCGTGTCCGGATTGATGACCAATGATGGCTCCAAGCCCGGCGCCTATGACAGCACCCGCTGCAGCATCTTGGTGGGCTGGTCGAGTGCCCGGACCGCAGCTGGAGAAAGTCAAAGCTGCTGTGAGAGATGCAGTAATCGTGAGTAATTTGGTTTTCATAGTATTTTGTTTTTGTTTTTGT
>JABHEX010000018.1 GCA_018676385.1 Akkermansiaceae bacterium | reverse complement strand
TTCCGAATCTGGCTAATTTTATCTGATACAGTGCTTTCTTGGAGAAATCCATGTTCCTTGTTAGCACGTGAGCCAGCGGGGATACCTTTTAAGTATCGCTCGGTTAACAGTCCTTGGGCAAGAGGTGAAAACGGAATACAACCCACGCCTTTTTGTAATAAAACATCGGTGAGTCCATTTTCGATCCACCGATCAAACATGTTATAACATGGTTGGTGTATGATACAGCGCACACCAATATCTTGGAGGATGTCGATGGCATCGGCAGCCATGTTGGGGGGATAATTTGAAATACCTACATAGAGAGCCTTACCCTGTTGTACGGCAGTCGCTAACGCTCCCATCGTTTCATCAAGTGGTGTTTCGGGATCGGGCCTGTGGGAGTAAAAAATATCTACGTAATCAAGTTGTAGTCGTGAAAGTGATTGGTCGAGTGATGATAGAACAGACTTGCGTGATCCCCATTCCCCGTAGGGCCCGTCCCACATCAAGTAGCCGGCTTTGGTCGCTATAATAAGCTCATCGCGATGTAAGAGGAAGTCCTCTTTGATGATTCTGCCGCAGTTGCGTTCTGCGGAGCCAGGAGGTGGGCCGTAGTTATTAGCAAAATCAAAGTGAGTGATACCAAGATCGAATGCACGATGCATGATGCGCCGCGATTCATGAAGATCATCGACATCGCCGAAATTGTGCCAGAATCCCAGTGAAATAGCTGGTAGCTTTAAACCAGAATGACCACAATTGCGGTAGGGCATGCGTCCATCATAACGATACGGATCGGGTGCGTAGGGCATATTGTGAGTGTGCCGACAATTCTCGCCGCATGTCTATCATACGGTCATCAACTCGGTCTCTTTAGCGGCGAGATGATTATCAATTTCTTTAATAAATTGATTGGTCAGCTCCTGAATCTGGCTCTCAAAGTCGTGTTGGCCATCTTCGGTTAGCGCATTATCCGCCTTCATTTTTTTTGAGGAGTCCATACCATCTTTGCGGATACCGCGGACACGTACTCGGCCTTCCTCGGCAAGCTGTCGCACCATTTTAACCATATCCTTCCGGCGCTCTTCGGATAGTTCGGGGATGGGAATACGGAGGTGTTTGCCCTCGTTCGCGGGGTTGAGCCCGGTTTTGCTCTCAAGTATAGCTTTCTCAATATCACCGGTAGTGGACGGGTCGAAAGGCTGCACCATAATCATTCTGGGTTCAGGAACCGTTATTACAGCGAGTGCTTTGATTTTCATGACGCTACCGTAGCTGGGAACGTTGACATCAATATTTTCTACAAGTGCTGGGCTGGCTTTGCCTGTACGAACAGCGGCAAATTCATGAACGATGTATTCAACAGCTTTTTTCATGCTGTCCTCGGTTTCTAGTATAACGGTATCTGGTTCCATGGTTTAAGTTGTGAATGTGAAAAATGAATATTATTAGCTGTGAACGATGGTTCCGATATTGTCGCCTGCCAGGGCTTTGGTGATGTTGCCAGTACCGCCGATGTCGAACACAATTATTGGAATGTCGTTGTCTTTGCAGAGGGTAAATGCCGTGGAGTCCATGACGTCTAAATGTTGGCCAATACATTCATCAAAGGTGACGGTGTCATAACGCATGGCGTCAGGGTTTTTCTTGGGATCGGAATCATACACTCCATCAACCATGGTAGCTTTCATTATAGCGCAGGCATTCATTTCACTCGCACGTAGTGCGGAGGTGGTGTCAGTGGAAAAAAATGGACTGCCTGTCCCTGCGGCAAAAATGACTACGTTGCCTTCCTGAAGTAGGCGGTTTGCTTTGCGGCGAATAAACGGCTCGGCAACGTTTTTCATCTCGATGGCCGACTGCACGATACACTGGATGTTTTCTGCCTCCAGCGCACTTTGTAATGCGAGCGCATTCATGACGGTTGCCATCATACCCACATAGTCAGCGGTGGCGCGATCCATGCCACGGGCACTTGCACTGGCACCACGCCAAAAGTTTCCACCGCCGCAGACGACGCCTATTTCCACTCCCGTCGTGGCTGCTTTTGCAATTTCCTTGGCCACACGTTCGACGATTTCAGGTGAAATATTATCCTGACTGCCAGGCTCTCGCAGCGCTTCGCCGCTGAGTTTGAGAATGACACGACTAAATGAACGGGCGTCTTGAGGATTGCTCATGCTTGAGTGGTAGAATCGAGAATCTAGCACGCTGAGTCAAGACGCGAATAGACTTGTGTAGATTACACCAACCCATCTTTTCGGGCCTGTTTCCAGTAGGCGTATTCAGAGCGGTTGAAGTCAATGTACTCTGGAGACATGTCACTGGTGTATATTTCGTGTTGGGCTTTACCAAGATTCAAGTCGATGGTGATGGTAAACGTATCCTTGGCAACGATATTACGCAGAGTATCCATGGGGGTCTTAGATTGCAGCCCACCGGAGCATGCGGGTTTACCCCCGATGTATATATCGATTAACTCCTCACGTACCATGGCACGTGAGTATCCCACTGCATGGATAATACGGCCCCAGTTAGGATCGTTTCCGTTCCATGAGCTTTTTACCAGTGCTGAGTTGGCCACGGCTTCGGCTACTTTGCGAGCGTCCAGATAAGTTCGAGCACCCTTGACTTCTACTGTGACAAATTTAGTAACTCTCTCTCCATCACGTACGAGTGACTTAGCCATTTTTAGCATTACGTATTGGAGTGCCTCACTAAACTGCCGGTATTCCTTGCTGTTGCGCTTGATTGACGGCATGTCGGACTGACTATTGGCGAGGATGAGCACGGTGTCGTTGGTGCTCATGTCCCCGTCGATAGTAATACGGTTAAATGATGCATCTACAGCGTCATGGGTAGCGCGTTGGAGGCAAGACGTACTGATTTTAGCGTCTGTAGTGATTAAGCACAGCATCGTTGCCATACTAGGGCAGATCATTCCGGCACCCTTGGCGCATGCACCGATGCGGACACGGTGTCCTCCAATCTCGACAGAGATAGCAATTTCCTTTTTGCAAGTGTCGCTGGTCATGATTGCTTGTGCGACATCAGAGCCGTTTTTATCTCCAAGGGAGCTGATAAGATCAGGAATTTTGGGTTCGATGCGTGCCATCGGCATGGGCAGACCAATCACACCTGTTGAGCACACCGAAATTTGTCGCTGCCTGACACCAAGTCCCTTCGCGATAAGTTTTGCGGTATTCCGCGCATCCCCAAGCCCTTGTATCCCAGTGCAGGCGTTGGCATTACCGCTATTAGCCACAATCGCTTGTACTTTATCAGCTTTTAGATAAGCTTGAGAAACTTTCACCGGTGCAGCTTTGACGCGATTTGTAGTGAACGTTCCCGCGGCGGTGCAGGGGTGAGGGGAGTAAATTAAAGCGAGATCTAAACGCGGGTCCTGAGGGTTTTTAATGCCTGCACTCACCGCCGCTGCTTGAAATCCGCGAGGAGCACAGATCCCCCCCTTGATACGCTTAATAGAGGCAGTGATGGGCATAACAATTTTTAACTCTGGATAATTTTAGTAGTTTTGCAACCCGTCAGTTTCTGAAAATCCACACATTAGGTTGAAGTTCTGTATTGCTTGGCCGGCGGCACCTTTACCCAGGTTGTCCTCGGCACTCAGCAGGAGCACACGCCCAGTCCGCGGATCGTGGTGCCACCCAATATCGATGAAGTTTGTTCCCGTCACATTTTTGGTGTCTACAGAGATACTGCTTCCCAACAATCGCACAAAAAACTCATCAGCGTAGGCTTCTTTCAATGCAGTTTCAACTTGGGCGGGTTCGCCCGTGAGTTTGGCACTGGTAGTTGTGCAGATGCCGTTGTATGTGGGCACGAGATGTGGGGTAAATGAAATTACAACTTGTTCTCTTGCTGCTTTTGATAGCTCTTGCTCGATTTCTGAGAGGTGGCGGTGTTTCGGTAAGCCATAAGCACGCACGCTTTCATTACACTCACAAAATATCAATGACAAGTCAGCCTTGCGTCCAGCGCCGCTAACGCCTGACATTGAGCAGGTTACGATGCTGGCAGGATCAATCAGTTTTTCCCGCAAGAGTGGAATGAGTGGAAGACTCACGCTGGTGGGATAACATCCCGGTGCCGCAACAAGTCTGGCATTCTTAATTTTATCTCGATTAACTTCTGGCAGGCCGTAAACGGCTTCCGCAAGAAGTTCAGGAGCAGGGTGTGTTGAGTCGTAAAACTCCTTGTATACAAGGGAGTCATCGAGACGGAAATCTGCGCTTAAATCGACAATCCGTAGTCCTTTTTCCAGCAAGCTTGATGCGTATCCAGCTGCAACTCCATGAGGCAGGGCGAGGAAGGCAACTTCTGCACCGGTTGCGGCAACTTGGTCTGCATCTGGTTCAATAAATTTGAGCAATGCAGCTTCAGCACTTGAAAAGCGCGGAAACAACTCTCCGATGCTACGTCCAGCATTTGTGCGTGAGGTCACACAGACTAGCTCCGCATGTGGATGAGTGAGTATGAGCCGGAGAAGTTCCAGCCCAGTGTAGCCGCTGGCTCCGATAACCGCAATCTTGACAGGTTTCATTGGAAGCAAGGAAATGCCACGAAAATCCGTACTTGCCAACTCTGAAGTGATGAGGTTAATTGCGCCTCCCATCTGCTGGAGTGATTTTAGCGGAACAATCAAAGACCGGGACTTGGCGCAGTTTGGTAGCGCGCTTCGCTGGGGGTGAAGAGGTCGCAGGTTCGAATCCTGTAGTCCCGACCATTTTTAGACAAACGGAATCATCTTACATTGGTGGTTCCGTTTGTTTGTCTTTGGCGAGGTTTTTTCGTATTGTCGTAAGAATCTTCTACCTGTAGTCTTGTACTGTGTTTGATTAGGGACCAAGTTTAATGTTTTCCTCGTCCCGTGCGTATCACGGGATGAAACGTATTCTTTTTCAGCCATTTGATATGAAGAAGTGGTTTCTCCTCGGTTATGGTGATTGGCTTTGCTACATGTTGTGTGGGGTTTGCTTTACTTGCTCTACCTTACATAAGCGTGGTCATATTAATGCCAATCTACGTGTATTTTAGGTTATTAGGCGTCAATTTCATGCGCCAGTGCGGTATAGATTTTGATTTTCTAGCACTTAAGGGTCCACCGAAGCCCGATCAGGTTTGAGGGGCTCAGTGTCATAAGAAGTCTTGGATAAGGGCCGTTATAATAACCACATTATTGTCAGGTAAATATTGTAAATAAGTTTTAATAGTCGGTCGATGTGCTAAGTTGCAGCAATGAAAGGCGTAGCATTATCTTCTGCATTATTAATGTGCTCAGTTACTCTCAACGCTAAAGTCGAAACGACGAGAGCCCAACCCAAAAAAGTATCCATTGAGAGCTTTAAGCTTAATGATGATAATTACAAAATCGAGCTCTGGGCTCATTCGCCCATGCTTTATAATCCGACCGGGATGGATGTGGATGCCGAGGGAAATCTTTGGGTTACTGAATCTTTGAATTACAGGAAATTCAGGGGTCAAAACAAAACTAATAAGAGTTTTCCTAAGGGTGATCGTATCAGTGTTTTGACTGATAGTGATGGAGATGGTAAGGCAGACGCATCTCATGTTTTTGTTCAAGATAAAGATCTTGTGGCTCCTCTAGGTGTGGCGGTTCTGGATAATAAAATCTATGTCTCTTGTTCCCCTAGTTTGTTCGTTTACACGGATTTGAACCGGAATTTGCGATTTGACGGAGGTGACACTAAGGAGGTTTTTTTAACTGGTTTTGGGGGCAAGGATCACGATCACTCATTGCATAAAATGGAGGCAGGTCCTGACGGACGATTTTATATCAACACTGGTAATGCGGGACCCCATAAGGTGATGGATAAGTCGGGTTGGGAATTCAGAGCTACCAGCTGGTACACGGGTAAAGTAGCACCTGAAGACAAAATGGTTGTCGGCCAGAAAAGTGATGATGGGCGTATTTACACAGGGGGTGTCATCCTTTCTATAAAAGATGATGGCACAGACATGAGAGTGATAGGACATAATTTCCGAAATCCCTACGGCCACAGTGTGGATTCATTTGGCTCTGTCTGGATGAATGATAATGATGATACCCAAAGCTGTCGAACTACTTGGATTATGCGTTACGGCAACCTAGGTTATAACTCTGAAGATGGTTCGGAATCGTGGAAGGTTGGTAGGCGGCCAGGCCAGACAATCCCAACGGCGCACTGGAGGCAGGAGGATCCGGGTATTATTCCCTCTGGTCATGTTTATGGTAACGCTTCCCCGACTGGAATGGTTTATTATGAATTTGGCGACGGCATATTGCTGAGCTGTGAAGCTGGACAGAACGTCATATGGGGATACAAGCGTAAACGCCAAGGTGCTGGTTTTAAGATGGAAGGGTTTCCTTTCCTAAGCTCCACAGGGATTCAAGATCCTAATTATGATTGGAAAAACCTACCTAAAGATGTGAATAAGTGGTTTCGACCATCCGATATAGTGGTAGGCACAGATGGTAGTATCTATGTATCAGATTGGTTTGATCCTACCGTCGGCGGGCATTTACAAAACGAGCGAGCTGGAAATGGAGCTATCTATAGGATAAGCCCAGTCGATAAAAAGCTAACCACTCCCAAATATGATTTTAAAACCTTAGAGGGAGCTTTAATGGCGCTAGATAGCCCGGCAGTCAATGTGCGCTTCAAAGCGCGTAAGCATATATTGTTAGGAGGCAATCAATCTAAAATCCTTACCTGTTTAAAGAAGAATTTTGATCGGGCTGATAAATTTACGCAGGCGCGCCGACTATGGCTAATCGCGGAGCTGGGTGATGTTGCTTTTGTTGAGGAGGTGATGAAATCTTGTAATTCCACCGACATCAGAGTGGCGGCTTACCGTGCAATTGAGCTCTTCAGCAAAAATTTGCTACCCATGGCGACAAGGGCGATGGCGATTGATGACATTGCTCTACGTAGAGAAATTCTGCTATCACTGCGCGATATTCCATATGAAAAATGCCGAAATGTTTTGTTAAAACTAATTTCGTATTATGATGGTAAGGATCGGTGGTACCTAGAGGCTATTGGCACCGCTGCGGAGAGAAAAGAAGAGCAACTCTATCAAGATATCCAAAAAGCAGAATCTGCAATTGAATGGGATGATAGACTGGCAAATATCATCTGGCGCCTTCATCCTGCTATTGCTGTAAGTGGCTTTAGAGAGCGTGCCAATTCTCAGAAACTCACGGAGAAGCAGCGAAAGCAAGCTATTGATGCTTTGGCTTTCATTAAGTCTGATGCGGCGGCTCAAGCCCTTCTTGAGGTTCATGGAAGATGTAAAGGCACGCTACAAGCATACTGTTTGTGGTGGCTCAACATGCGCAATCGTAACTATTGGAAGTCGTATCTAGCGGGTGTTGATCTCAAGCAGCTAAACCAAGCCCAATTAGCTTTTGATAATTTGAAAAAAGAGTTTCTTAACGCCCCTAGCCCCGCCTTGCTGAAAAGATTACTTGCGACGCCCAAAGGCACTCGTGTTTTATTACAATTGGCGATCAACAATGGGCTGCCTCGAAGTATTAAAGAAACTACGACCCAAGCACTTTTGAATCATCAGAATAATGAAATCAGTGGCTTTGCAAAGACATACCTAACTGCAAAGAAATCTGCATATGACGTGGCTGCTATCCTTAAAATCAAAGGTGATCCAGTGCGAGGAAAGGTATTATTTGGCGGCAGAGCCATCTGCTTTTCATGTCACAATGTGTCAGGAAAGGGTGGGGATCTTGGGCCTGAACTTACCGCGATCAAAACTAAATTTGATCGAGAAGCCTTGCTCGATGCTATAATTAACCCCTCTTCTGGGATTTTAGTTGGTTATGAATCAGTGAACATTCTTCTCAAAGATGGCAACAAGATTAATGGCACGCTGCTTTCTAACAAGGATCCAATTGTAGTGCGAAATTCCTTGGGCCAAAAAGTAGAGATCGCCTTAAGTAAAATTAAGAGCCAGGAAATTAGTAAAACATCTATCATGCCAGATGCATCTTCGATTGGTCTTAATCAGCAAGAATTGGCTGATATTCTCAGTTATTTGAACAATATTAAAAATAACTAGATCATGAATCGCAGAAATTTTTTATCCCTTGCTGGCATATCGTCGTTTTACCCATGTCTTGGGGTCATGGCTGAGGCAAAGCAAAATCATCAATACAAAATAGGTATTACCGATTGGCATATTAATTCTAAATGCGACCCGAGGGCATTTCAGCTAGCAAGTGGGTTTGGCTTGGATGGAATCCAGCTATCTTATGTGCCGACGAATCAAGAACATAACCTCATACATAAAGAGGTCAGGCAAAAATTCCTGGCTGCGGCGGCTAAACACAAAGTAGAGATCGCTTCCATGGCAATGGGAGTTTTTAATCATTATCCCTTCATGACCAGTCCAGATGCTGAGAAATGGGTAACTCAGTGTATGAAGTTTATGCCTGAATTTAGACAGAAAGTTGTCCTATTAGCATTTTTTGGGAAAGGTGATATAAAAGACAAACCCCAAATGCAAAAACTAACAATTGAGCGCCTTAAGAGAATTGCGCCCATTGCTGAAAAAAAAGGGCTGACGCTGGGATTGGAAACTTGGCTCAATATGGAAGATCATATGCGAATTCTTGATGCCGTTGGTTCAAACGCCGTGAAGGTCTTTTATGACACCGCCAATATGCATAAAATGGGTTATAATGTGCCCGATGAGATTCGATGGTTAGGAAAGAAGAATGCGATCTGTCAAATTCATCTCAAGGAAAATGGTAATAGACTCGGACAAGGTAAGGTAAACTTCTTGGATGTGAAACAAGCACTCCAAGACATTAATTACAGAGATTGGCTCATTATAGAGTCGGCCATAAAAAATGGCTGGAGGGAGTCCGCAAAAGCAAATGGTAAGTATGTCAGAAGGTTATTCAACAATGATTCCTTAAGCCGTTAGATTACGAGCTCCATGGAGTAAGAATAGGAAACCACCAAAATAAATCGTTCAAGAGTGGTTTGTGTTATCCGTGGCTTTTACTGTGCCGAATGATGGAGTTCTTGTTTTTTTGCCATAAGTTTTTTCTGATAACGCCCTTGAACGATATCCACTAAAACGAGCACAGCTATCACGAAATAAAATGTCGTTTTGCTCATTGCCTCAATCGGTTGGCCAAAGAAACTAAGGTGTGATTTTTCGCCGCCTTCGGAAATTAGTAGGATGCCTACAATGAGTAAGATAAATAAGCCTAGAACCTCATAGAGACGGTTTTTCTGCAGGAACTCTGAAACTCTGTCAGCAAGTAGAATCATTAGCACACCACTAATTAAGATCGCAGTGACCATCACCCACGCCACCTTGGTGATTGCCATCGCGCTGAGAATGGAATCAAAGGAGAAGATAACATTCATCATGACGATTAGTGCGACGATTTTCTTAACTGAT